>CALWQS010000018.1 GCA_944383745.1 uncultured Mediterraneibacter sp.
AGAGGTGAAACTATTAATTTTGATTTGAGAAAAGTCAGGAAATTCAAGGTATTTGAGTTTCCGAGACCAGACATATGATCTGGCGGGTGTATATTACAGCGATAATATTGACAGGGCGAGCCAAGATTTTTATAGAAGAAACAGCATAATTTCGAAGGAGGGCTGCATAATTGACACACATACTTGTAGTTGAGGACGATGCGGACATCAGCCGTCTCCTGTGCAGGATCCTGTCCAAGGCGGGATACGAGGCGGTGCCCGCCTATTCGGGAACGGAGGCGAAGCTCCGCCTGAAGATGGCGGAGCCGTCTCTGATCCTTCTGGACCTGATGCTGCCGGGAGTGACCGGCGAGGAGATCATATCTTACGTGAGGGATGAACTGGAGAAGTCCATCCCCATTATTGTGCTCTCGGCGAAGAATGCGCTGGAGAACAAACTGGAGACGATGCAGGGCGGCGCGGACGATTATATCACGAAGCCGTTTGAACCGGAGGAAGTGCTTGTGCGCGTCATGGCGGTCCTGAGAAGGAGCGGGCGGGGCAACGGCACAGCGACGGGGGAAGATACAGAGAAGAAACTGGTGTATAAGAAGCTGGTGCTCAGCGCGAGCGCGCGGGAGGCGGCGGTCAATGGACATGCGCTCTCGCTTACTCCTCACGAGTTCGAGATTCTGAGGATTCTGATGGGGCGGCCGGACAAGGTTTTCTCCAGAGAGAATCTGTATGAGCAGGTCTGGAAGAACGGATACTACGGCGAGGACAACACGGTGAATGTCCATGTGAGCAATATCAGAAAGAAGATCGCGGCAGTGGACCCGGAGGAAGAATATATCAAGACTGTATGGGGGATCGGATTTAAGATGGCGTGAATCTTTATACTTTCTTTAAGGTTTCTTGAGGACTTATTAAGAGGCGGACAGGTATGATACAGATACATCGAAGGGAAGAAAAGCCTGAGATGTTCGGAAGACTCAAGAAAGGATGAAAGGATATTATGAAAGAGATAATTGCAGAGGCAGGCAGCCTGACGAAGAGATATGGCAGGATTACAGCCTTGAATAACGTAAATCTGCGTGTGCGGCGCGGGGAGATCCTTGGACTGGTCGGAGATAACGGATCTGGAAAATCCACTTTTCTGAAGCTGCTTGCAGGACAGATTTTTCCGACGGAAGGAGAGGTAAGACTGTTCGGAGCCGGCACGGAGCGGGAGCTGGTACGGCAGAGAAGACGTGTCGGCACGATGATCGAGGCGCCGGGGTTCTATCCGCAGCTGACTGTGGAGAGGAACCTGGAGTATTACCGGATTCAAAAGGGAATCCCGGGAAAGGAGCAGGTCAGGGACATACTGAGGCAGATCGGGCTGTATGAACGGAGGAAAACATATGGAAAACAGCTTTCCCTTGGCATGAAACAGCGTCTCGGCCTGGGAATCGCCCTGATGGGCGAGCCGGAGCTCCTGCTTTTGGATGAGCCCATCAACGGCCTGGACCCAAGCGGAATCATTGAGATGAGAGAGACGCTGCACAGGCTGAATTTGGAGAAAAACATTACGATCATCCTGTCCAGCCATATTCTGACAGAGCTGGAGCAGCTGGCGGATGAGTACTGTTTCCTTGACAGGGGAAGACTCTTAAAGCAGATTTCAGCGGGGGAGCTTGCAGAGGAATGCGGCAGCTGCATTGAGATCTGCGTATCAGACCCGGAGCTGTTCGCGGTGAGTCTGGAAAAGCAGTTCCCTGGACAGAAGTATCAGGTGCTTCCGGGGCAGAGGCTCCGTATCTCAGGCGAGTGTGCGGAACCGGAGAGATACAGCAGCCTTGCCTCACAGAGCGGGATCACGGTTTCAGCGCTTTCGGTAAAGAAAAGGACTCTGGAAGAGTATTATATGGAGCTGAAAAAGGGAGGGAGAGAGTCATGATCAATTATATAAGAAGTGAATTTTACCGTATACTGCATACAAAGGAGATTTATCTTTTTAATCTTCTCCTGACAGCAGGAGTTCTTGCTCTGAATGGGGGAATCCATGCCGCGGCGGCGACACTGCCGAATATCCGGTATGCGAACGTGAAGTTTGTGCTCTCGTTCCTCACTGGGAGCATGGATTTTCTGTTTATCGCGGGAGCAGTCCTGGCGGTTCTCCTGTTTTCTGGAGACAGGAAGAATGGTGTGATGAAAAATGCGGTGGCGTACGGCATGTCCAGGACCAGCCTGTTTTTCGGGAAATGTATCGTATCTTTTGTCATGGCGCTTGCCAGCATGGTTCTTCTGACTGCTGTGTACATCGTCAGTGCCATCCTGCTCCTGGAGGGACCGGCACAGCCCTATGTGGAGCTGATGCTGGAAGGGATTGCGGCAAACCTGCCCTTTGCGGCGGCCGCACTGATTCTGGCGGTGGCGTTTATCCAGTTTTTTGAAAAGGAACTGATCGTCGGGCTGGCGTGGATGGCTGTGATCTATCTGATTCCGTCGATCTGCTATTCCACAGGATTTCAGTTCAAGACTATGGCTGAGATCGCGGCGTGGATGCCGAGAAATTATCTGATGACAGAAGTGACTGCTGGGATGAACGGTTACGCGTGTCTCTGGAGCGAGCCGGAAGGGGCAGCAAAATGCGTGATCGCGGGAGTGGTCGGGATCGTGGTATTCCTGTCCCTGGGGATATTGATCAACCGAAGGAAAGAAATTTGATTTGTAAGAAAAGATTTTATGTCTTGAGCGAGAAGGGGCGTGGGGAAGATGATATGTTATCTGATTGCAGCGGCAGCGGTTCTGGCGGCGGTATATTTCGCCGTGCGCTCCTTCCTGCTCAAGAGGTCGCTGAGAAATGCGTCGGAAGAGCTCCGGCGGATCACGTGGAGCCTGGAGGAAAACCGGGTGCTGAAGCTGGAAACGGCGGATCGGGATCTGGAAGAATTTGTCGGAGAGGTCAACCGTACATTAAGTGCGATCCGGAGGGAGAAGAATGCATTCAGCCGGCGGGAGCAGGAGTTCAGACAGCAGATTGAGAATATCAGCCATGATCTGCGCACTCCTCTCACATCCATTCTCGGCTATCTGAAGCTCATGGATACAGAGAATATGCCGGCGGACGAGAAGGAGAGCCTGGATACGGTCCGAAGAAAAGCGGAGGCTCTTTCAAGGCTGATCGGACAGTTCTATGAGTATTCCCGTGTGGCATCCGAGGACTATCAGCCGGAGCTTGCGGAGATGGATCTCTGCCGCCTGCTGAGGGAGACGGTTCTGGATTCCTGGAAAGAGATTGAGGGGAGGCGTCTGGAATTTTCATTTCATATACCGGAGCGGCCGGTCGTGATACGGGGAAATGAGAACAGTGCGGAGCGCATTATCCGAAATCTGCTTCAGAATGCGGAGCGTTATGCGGAACACTGCCTTGAGATCAGCCTGAAGGAGGAGGCGGGGCGGGTCATCCTGACCTTTGAGAATGACGTCTCAGATTTTACGCGGGGAGATGTGGAACAGCTGTTCCGGAGATTCTATGTGAAAGATCCGTCCAGGAACAGTCATGGGACAGGCTTGGGACTTGCCATTGCAAAAACTCTTGCGGAGAAGACGGGAGGCAGTATGAGGGCGGAGCTTATCGGGGAGAAGCGGCTGCTTTTTACGGTGGAGTGGACCTGCGCGCATGCAGGGCGGCGGGAGGCTGTAACAAGAGCGCATTGAGGAAATGTAAAGATTTCCCCGCTGATTGACTTCTATGCCTCAAGAGACTATAATGCTTATGGAGAATAATTATCAATTAAGAATGCATGCAAAGGATGAGGCATATGAGACTGAAAGAAGGAAAAGATCATCACACCTATATTGTTCAGGAAATACATATTGAACTGAACCTGGAGCGCCGGCTGGAAGCGCTGGGGCTGACACAGGGAGCAGAGATCACAATTTTAAATAATGATAAGAAAGGCGCGATGACGGTACGGTTCAGGGGAACCAGGTTCGCGCTCGGGCGCCGCATCGCTGACAATATCATTGTGAAGGAGGCGGCAGCATGAGCGGAAAGGTGATCAACGTAGGATTCATCGGGAATCCCAACTGTGGGAAAACCACTCTGTTTAACGCCTATACGGGGGCGAACCTGAAGGTTGCGAACTGGCCGGGCGTTACGGTGGAGAAGAAAGAGGGAAAGACCTTTTATAAGGGGCAGGAGTTCAAGCTGATCGACCTGCCCGGTATCTACAGCCTTACTTCCTATACGATGGAGGAAAAGGTTTCCAGAGAGTGTATCATGAGTGATGAAGTGGACGTCATTGTGGATGTAGCGGACGCCTCCTGCCTGGAGAGGAACCTGTATCTGACGCTTCAGCTTATCGAGCTTGGCAAGCCGGTCGTTCTGGCGCTTAACATGATGGATGTGGTGGAAGAGCGGGGGATGGAGATCGACCTCCACCGCCTGCCGGAGATGCTTGGCATCCCGTGTATCCCGGTTTCCGCGAGGAAGCGGAGCGGACTCGAGATTCTGATGCACGCCGTTGCACATCACAATGATTATGAGAAGCAGGGACCATTTATCCACCACCACTCAGACAAGTCAAAGCATCGGCATGATCATCACAGCGAGTACGCGATGGTGTACAGCGATGAGATCGAGGATAAGATCGACCTGATCATAGAGCAGTTCCGGGAAAAATATCCGGATATGAAGAATATGCGCTGGCATGCGATCAAGATGCTGGAGCAGGATTCTTCCGTGATGGAAAGGCATCCCATCGATGCGGAAGGGATCGTTGACCGGAGCTATGAGAAGGATATTATTAATGAAAAATACGACTTTATCGATGAGGTCATCGAGGAAGTGCTTGTGAATAAGAGCGAGAAGGAAGAGCGGACCGACCGGATCGACCGCTTCCTGACGGGAAAATGGCTCGGTCTCCCGATCTTTCTTGCAATTATGGCGCTGGTATTTTTCCTCACATTTACTGTGGGTGACTGGCTGAAGGGATATTTTGAGACAGGGCTTGATCTGCTCACCGGATTCGTGGGAAATGCCTTTGAAGCGGCAGGGGTATCGCCGATGATCGAGTCTCTGATCGTGGACGGCATCATCTCCGGCGTGGGAGGGATACTGACCTTCCTGCCGAACATTTTCATTCTGTTCCTCGCGCTCGCTTTCCTGGAGGACAGCGGGTACATGGCGAGAGTTGCGTTTGTTATGGATGACATCATGGGGCATCTGGGACTTTCAGGGAGAGCGTTCCTCCCCATGCTGCTGGGATTCGGATGTTCCGTGCCCGCGATCATGGCGTCCCGGGCGTTGGAGCACAGGAAGGACAGGCTGAAGACGATCCTTGTGACGCCGTTTATGTCGTGCAGCGCGAGGCTTCCGATTTATGTGCTGTTCTCATCGATGTTTTTTGGAAAATATGCGATGGCCGCCTGCTATTCCATGTATCTGCTCGGCATTGTGGTGGCGATCCTGACTGCCTATATCCTGTCAAAGGTGGACGGGAGCAGGGCGGAGAATGAGCTGCTGATCGAGCTGCCGGAATACAAGGCGCCCAATGCGCGGACGATCGCGCTCTATGTGTGGGAAAAAGTGAAGGATTACCTGACGAAAGCAGGGACGGTGATCTTCCTTGCATCGATCATCATGTGGGTGCTGCTGAATTTCGGAACGGGCGGATATGTGACGGATATCTCAGAGAGCTTCGGATCTCTGATCGGAAAGGCGATCGTGCCGTTCTTCGCTCCGCTGGGGCTGGGATACTGGCAGATCGTAGTGGCGCTGATCTCGGGAATTGCGGCAAAGGAAGTCGTGGTGTCCAGCTGCAGCGTGCTATTTGGGATACAGAATATCACCACCTCTCATGGGATGGACAGCTTTGTGGCACTGCTGGCGTCCATGGGGTTCGGCGCGGCAAACGCCTATTCTCTGATGGTGTTCTGCCTGCTGTATGTCCCCTGTACGGCGACCATAGCTACGATTAACCGCGAGGTTGGAAGTAAAAAGCTGACTTTAGGCATTATTCTGTTTCAGCTGGCTGTCGCGTGGGTGGTGAGCTTTATCGCCTACCACATTGCGGGACTGATCCTGTAACCGGAAGGAAGGCCGCAGGAATGCGGGAGAAAGCTCATCCAGACCTGTCGGGGGCGGCTTGGGCGGATACCGGCAATGCCGGTCAGGAATATTGTATGTTTTTGAGCAGGATGCTCTTTGCTTCGGCAGGGCGTCCTGCTTTTTCTGTTCCGTCAAAAATGGCGGCGATGCTTTCGGGCGGTCTCTGCCCGGCGCCTGCTTCAAGGAGCGTTCCGGCAATGAGAGCCGGCATCTGGTGCAGAAAGTCATCGGCCGTAATCTGCATTACAATCTGGTCCTGATCCTGAGCAAAGGTGACAGACAGCAGAGTTTTCTGCGTCCCCTTCTTTTTCCTGCCGGAAGAAAAGGGGCGGAAGTCATGTTTCCCTTTGAGCAGCTCTGCGGCGGACTGCATGAGGAGGATGTCGGGCGCGGGATACCGGTGGGTCTCGCGTCCGGCTGTGAAGACATTGTATACTTTTGCCGTGCAGATGCGGCACTCATATGTCCGCGAGACGGCATTCAGATCGGCGCGGAACCGTTCCGGCGCGTTCGCGGCGTCCAGGACGGCGATGTCCTGAGGAAGGCTGCGGTTGAGCCCGTGGAGAAATTCTTCCGGGCTCAAAGACGACTCCGTCTGAAAGCTGACAGTCTGCGCAAGGGCATGTACGCCGGGATCTGTGCGCGCGCCCGCCTGGAGCGGGCATTCCTTCCCGGTCATCCGCCTCAGTATTTCGCTTATTTTATAGGAGACAGACCGGGTGAGCCCATCCTTTTCCGGGCGCTGCCAGCCGAGATAACGGGTTCCGTCGTACTGTATGGTGAGTCGGATATTCTGCATAATCATTTCCTCATTTCCTCCGCCCGGCGTGTGCGGACGGTAATCTTTTGTCCTATTCTAAACGATATTTTGGAGAAAGTACAGATTCCCCGCAAAAGAAAATCGTGCTATAATCATAGGGTGTTATCGTCCGCAGCAGCGGCTGCAGGGAAGTCTGTCCAGCGCGTATATGGCTGCGGTGATAGAAGCGTAAGAGAGTGGAAGCAATAAGATGGGAGTTGGGGAAATGACAGAAGAACGTACAGTGCAGGATTCTATGGTAGAGACAGTCCATCTCATAAGGCCGAATCATATGAATGCGGCGGGAAGGCTGTTCGGGGGAATGCTGATGCAGTGGCTCGACGAGGTGGCAGGACTCGTGGCGAAAAGACATTCCCGGTCCAATATCATCACTGCGTCGGTAGATAATCTGAAATTTATCCACGGGGCGTATGCGGATGATATGGTAGTGATCATCGGCAGGCTGACCTATGTGGGCAATACGTCCATGGAGGTGCGCGTGGACACGTATGTGGAGAATCTCGCAGACGGAATGCGCTATCCGATCAACCGGGCGTATTTTACGATGGTCGCGCTTGATGAAAATGACAAGCCGAAAAGAGTGCCCCGCCTTGCGGTGTCGACAGAGCAGGAAAAGGCGGAATGGGAAGCGGCAGAGAAGAGGCGGAGGATGAGGATACAGAGAAAAACAGAAGGCTTCTGAGGGAGAGCAGCGCTTTCGCCGGCGCGGGAGATGAGAAAAAGGATGAGACAGCGCGGCCTTGATCTGCCGGGATGATCCGGCTGGAACGAAGGATGCAGCCCGTGCACCGGATTCCTGTGCAGATCCGGCCGGCGTGCTGTCAGGACATATGTTTTTGGAAAATAGAGCTGGCCATGCGGATCGTCTTGTCGATCTGTTCCTGCTCTTCTTTTGTTTTCCCTTCTTTTAGAATCTGAAGGATCAGTGTGACCTCGTCGGGGGAAAAACGGATCCCCTGTCTGCTGGCGTTTGTGATCAATGCCAGCATGACCGGCGCCAGGTCACGTCCCGATTTCCCCTGTGTCTGCGCGGCTGCCATTTTGATCAGCTCCAGCTTCGCCGGGTCTATATTCTTGAGCGCCGGGTTGTTCATCCATTCGTTCACTGCTGTCATCTCCTTTCCTGGTGTTGTCCGCTGCCTGCGAGAACATGGCGTTGTATGTGCTGAACATTTCCTGTTGTTCCGGCGTGAGCATGCCCATCATCAGGTCTGCCGGGTCAAAGCCCGAGCTGCTGTCCGGTGAACTGCTTTTCAGCATTTCCGCCATATCCATGATTTCTTTCATATTCATCAGCATTTCCAGCATACCAGATTCCTGCGGATCAAGATACGGCTTTATACTGTTGAGAACTGTATGGGGAGAAGCGGGGACTTCCTCCTGGAAGAACTGCGAGCCGGGACTGCGGCGCGTACGTCCGAACAGGAAGAGAGTCTGCCGCAGCTCCAGGAATTTTATGAAAGCTGCGAGCAGGCGCTGCTGGGACACAGGAGCGTATGGAAGCAGCAGCTTCATGGCCTGAAGCTGAGGAGAAGTGACAAGTTCGTCGAAAGGGGTCATGGGCTTCGCTGTTTTGTTTTCCATAATTACTCCTGGCAGCAGCGTTGTAAATATATATGTGGGGATGCATAAAATTATGAATGATGCAGATACTACAGCGTAGCTTTTTGGCAGGAGAGACATATTATAATAAGGTAATAAAACAGGGAAGAAAGGAAAGAAAGACTATGTCGCGGAAACTGATTATCGACGGAAATGCTGTATATGAGATCGACGAGGAATGTATGCTCAGGAGGAAGATAAGGGATGGGGAAAAGGACAAAAGCGAAGGGGATAGGAATAGAGAGGAAGAGCAGGGGAGGCGGGAGCGTCTGCGCTGAGAAAGGTTCCGAAAATAGTAAAGCGTGCGGATCTGACGCCGCACGCTTTTGACTGGTAAGACCGCAGAACAGATCAGCATCCGCATCCGTTTCCGCCGAATCCTCCGCAGCAGATCAGGAGAAGGATGATCCAGAGGCAGCTGTCGTTTCCGCATCCGTTCCCGCCGAATGTGTTTCCGCCGCATCCGCCGCAGCAGCAGAGGAGAAGGATGATCCAGAGGCAGGATGACATGCCGTTTCCGTTTTCGCATCCACATCCACAGTTTGTAGCAGTTAAATCACTCATGTTAAATCCTCCAAATTAGGTTTTATTTACAGTTCTATAGTATGCCGGAACCCTTAAAGTGTGATTGGGGACGTAGTGAAATTCAATTTTGCTACGTCCCCAATTGCAGTTCAGTGTGTCCCTAATTGCAGTTTGCCCTGTCCCTTTTTGCAGTTCGGTATGTCCCTAAATGAGAAGTTTTGGCTGAAAAACCGCGGAAAGAAAGGGAAAAACGGGAATAAACTATAATGATCAAAGCCGGGGCAGAGAAACAATTCCGCATGCCGAGAATATTTTGAAGTAAAAAGGAATTGTATATGAAGTGGGTGAAACAGAAAGTAGGATACTGGTGCGATGATATTATAAAGGAAAAATATCAGGGCAGGGGTACCTGTATTGCAGTGCTGGATACAGGAATTTCAAGACATCCGGATCTGGACGGACGCGTTGCCGGATTCAGAGATTTTACAAGTGATCACAGGGAATGCCGCGACGACAGCGGACACGGCACGCATGTTGCGGGAATACTGGCGGGAAACGGGCGGGCTTCATCGGGCGCATATGCGGGAATGGCGCCGCAGGCTGTGCTGCTGCCGGGAAAAGTCCTTGACAGCGAGGGGAATGGAGATGTTGAAAATGTGATCAGCGGTATTAGATGGATTATGTCGGTGAAGGACAGGTTTGGTGTCCGGATCGTGAATATCTCGGTTGGAACTCAGCCTGATCTCGAAGAAGAACAGAAGCAGCGTCTTCTGGAAGCTGTGGAATCATTGTGGGATATGGGGCTTGTAGTTGTAGTATCGGCAGGAAACTACGGACCAGGCGCCGGTTCCGTGGCCGTGCCGGGGAACAGCAGGAAGGTCATCACGGTAGGCGTGCCGGATATTCCACATCCTTTTGTACACTGCCGCAGAGAAAAGCTCAATTATTCTGGACGCGGTCCGACGGAAGAGTGCGTGATTAAACCGGATATTTTCGCGCCGGGAACAGGTATTATCAGCTGCAACAGCCGGTATGCACAGCCGGGAGAACATCCGTATGCGGTCAAGAGCGGAACTTCCATGGCGGCGCCCGTGGTATCAGGAGCTGTTGCGTGCCTTTTGTCAAAATACCCTGATATGACGAATGTGGAAGTAAAACTAAAATTGAGAGAATCGTGCATTAAGTCTGCAGGCACTGAGGCTGGATGGGGATTCTTGCATGTTGGGCGGCTGCTGAAAGCCTGAAATAGACAAAAAGGGACAGGGCAAACTGCAATTTGGGACACAGTGAACTTCAATTGGGGACGTAGCAAAATTGAATTTGACTACGTCCCCGAACATGTAAAGAAAAAGTACTTGACAGCGATGCGCCTTTCGTGTATGATACCAAAGGTGACAACAATGAATGGAATATTAGAGCAGGCATTATTATATGATTTTTACGGCGAGCTCCTCACTGCCCACCAGAAGGACATCTACGAGCAGTTCGTGCTCGACGACCTGTCGCTCAGCGAGATTGCTGAGATGAAGGGCATCAGCCGGCAGGGAGTGCATGATCTTGTGAAGCGGTGCCAGAAGGCACTCGAGGGATACGAGTCAAAGCTGCATCTTGTAGAAAAGTTCCTGTCCGTCAAGGAGAAGGTCGGCCAGATTGACAAGATTCTCGAAGCGTGCGAGAAAGGCGAGCAGAAGCCTGAGGAGATCGTAAAGAGCATCCGCCGGATTTCGGATGCGATCATAGAGGAGTTATAGAATGGCATTTGACAGCTTAACAGAAAAACTTCAAAATGTATTTCGGAACCTGCGCAGCAAGGGAAGACTGACAGAGGACGATGTAAAGACAGCGCTGAAGGAAGTCAGAATGGCGCTCCTTGAGGCGGACGTCAATTTCAAGGTCGTGAAGAGCTTCGTCAAAGACGTACAGGAGCGGGCGATCGGCCAGGATGTGATGAACGGGCTCAATCCGGGACAGATGGTGATCAAGATTGTCAACGAAGAACTCATAAAGCTTATGGGATCCGAGACGACAGAGATCAAGCTCCAGCCCGGCAGCGCCATAACAGTCATTATGATGGCAGGTCTTCAGGGCGCCGGTAAGACGACGACCACAGCGAAGCTGGCAGGCAAGTTCAAGGTAAAAGGAAAGAAACCGCTGCTCGTCGCCTGTGACGTATACCGTCCTGCGGCGATCAGGCAGTTACAGATAAACGGAGAGAAGCAGGGCGTGGAAGTGTTCTCCATGGGAGACAAGAACAGACCTGCTGATATTGCAAGAGCCGCCGCCGAGCATGCGGCAAAGAACGGCCACAATATCGTGATCCTTGATACGGCAGGACGGCTCCATATCGACGAGGAGATGATGACAGAGCTCCAGGAGATCAAGGAAGCCGTGACCGTGCACCAGACCATACTGGTTGTCGATGCGATGACAGGCCAGGATGCGGTCAATGTGGCGAGCACTTTCAATGAGAAAATAGGGATCGACGGCGTTATCGTTACAAAGCTGGACGGCGATACCCGGGGCGGTGCGGCCCTTTCTATCAAGGCTGTCACAGGCAGGCCGATCCTTTACGCAGGTATGGGAGAGAAGCTCTCAGACCTGGAACAGTTCCATCCGGACAGGATGGCGTCCCGGATCCTCGGGATGGGAGACGTCCTCACCCTGATTGAAAAAGCCGGGGCTGAGATGGATGAGGACAAGGCCAGAAAGATGGCCGACAAGATGAAGAAAGCCCAGTTTGATTTCGAAGATTATCTCGAGAGCATGGAGCAGATGCGCAAGATGGGCGGTCTCTCCAGCATCCTGAATATGATGCCGGGGCTGGGCGGGCTCGGGGGCGGCAAGATGCCGGATCTCGACTCGGAAGAAAATGAGAAGAAAATGGCTAGGATGGAAGCCATGATCTACTCCATGACTCCGGAGGAAAGACGCAACCCCGACCTCCTGAATCCATCGAGGAAGCACCGGATCGCAAAGGGCGCCGGCGTAGATATCGCCGAAGTGAACCGCATGGTGAAGCAGTACAATGAGTCCAGGAAGATGATGAAGAAGCTCCCCGGGCTGATGGGCGGAAAAGGTGGCAAAAAGGGCAGATTCAAGCTCCCTTTTTAACACATAGATCAAGCTGAGGACGGCAGCAGAAATAATGAAACCTCCATCACCGGCCGATGGAACAGACAAAAAAGAAGAAATATAAAACAGAGGTGAAAGAAATGGCAGTAAAGATCAGATTAAGAAGAATGGGACAGAAGAAGGCTCCTTTTTATAGAATCGTAGTAGCTGATTCAAGGTCCCCGAGAGACGGAAGATTCATCGAGGAGATCGGAACATATGATCCGAATCAGGACCCGAGCGTATTCAAGGTAGACGAGGAAGCCGCTAAGAGATGGCTCAACAACGGTGCGCAGCCGACAGAGGTAGTAGGAAAGATCTTCAAGGCAGCAGGTATCGAGAAATAAGCTATCTTCGCGGAGGTGCGGTAAATGAAGGAATTAGTTGAAGTTATCGCAAAAGCACTCGTAGACAACCCGGACGAAGTCTCTGTCAATGAGAAGAAGGAAGGAAGGACCACAGTGCTCGAGCTTCATGTCGCTGACGGCGATATGGGCAAGGTAATCGGAAAGCAGGGGCGCATCGCGAAAGCGATCCGTTCTGTGGTGAAAGCGGCAGCGGCGAAGGAAGACAAGAGAGTCGTTGTTGATATCGTGTAAAAATGGATTGAGAAGAGGACAGCCTTCATGGACAGATGAAGAGCCTGCCCTTTTCTATTTGGGAGGAAACAGCGATGGAAGAGTTTCTTCAGGTCGGCGTGATATCATCCACCCACGGAATACGCGGTGAGGTCAAAGTATTTCCGACGACGGATGACGCCGCACGGTTTAAGAAATTAAAAAAGGTTTTCCTGGAAACGGGAAGAGAGAGGCTTGAGCTTGAGATCCAGGCAGTCCGCTTTTTCAAGCAGTTTGTCATAGTCAAGTTCAAAGGGATCGACAATATCAATGAGATTGAGCAGTATAAAGGGAAGAGCCTTCTGGTGGACAGAGAGAACGCGGTTTCCCTCGGAGAGGACGAGTATTATATCGCCGATCTGATCGGGATGGAAGTGGACACAGAGGAAGGACGCTTCGGTATCCTCAGAGACGTCATGGAGACCGGGGCGAATGAAGTGTATATCATAGATTCCGACAGCCACGGCGAGGTGCTTGTCCCGGCGATCCGGCAGTGCATCCTTGATGTGGATGTGGAGAACAAGAAGATGAAGATCCGCCTCATGGACGGATTGATCTGACAGGCGCTGGAAGGAGAAGACAAGGATGAATTTCCATATACTTACATTATTTCCGGAAATGGTTTTAAACGGCCTGAATACAAGCATTATCGGCAGGGCGGTGAATGCAGGGCTCTTGTCGATCGAGGCTGTGAATATCCGGGATTATGCATTTAACAAGCATCAGAGCGTGGACGATTATCCTTACGGCGGCGGCGCGGGCATGTTGATGCAGGCGGAACCCGTATACCTCGCTTACAAGGCGGTGGCGGAGAAGATCGCCATGCGCGCGGCAGAGAAGAATGCCATGCGTGCGGCGGAGATCCGGCAGGAAGCAGCGGAAGAAGCCGGCGCAGATACCGCGTCAGGAGTGCCTGCCCGCCCGAGGACAGTTTACCTCTCCCCCCAGGGCACTGTGTTCGATCAGAAGATGGCAGAGGAATTGGCTCAGGAGGAAGACCTGATCCTGCTGTGCGGCCATTACGAGGGAATCGACGAGCGTGTCCTGGAAGAGATTGTGACGGATTACGTCTCCATTGGGGACTATGTGCTGACGGGAGGCGAGCTCCCAGCCATGGTCATGGTGGATGCGGTCTCCCGCATGGTGCCGGGGGTCCTGCACAACGATGTGTCCGCAGAGTTCGAGTCGTTTCAGGACAATCTTCTGGAATATCCGCAGTATTCCAGGCCTGAGGAATGGCACGGGAAAAAAGTGCCGCCGGTGCTCCTGTCCGGACATCACGCCAACATAGAAAAATGGCGGCGGCAGCAGTCCATTCTCAGGACGAAAGAGCGAAGACCGGATCTTCTGGCAAAATGCGAGCTCACACAGAAGGAAAAAGAGTGGCTTGAGGAGATTTCCGGAGAGCACGGGAATTTTTCGGAATAGGTCTTGAAAACCACAGAGAAATATGGTAAACTACAACAGTTGTGAAAAGAAGAGCGATGGTCCTCTGGCACGCGAGACTGTGTTAAGAACGTCAAATATTAAGGAGGTCACACAATCATGAATGAGATTATCAAGAAAATCGAAGCAGAGCAGTTAAAAGAGAACGCTCCGGAGTTCAACGTAGGCGATACTGTAAGAGTACACGCTAAGATCAAAGAGGGAAACCGTGAAAGAATCCAGGTTTTCGAGGGTACTGACCTTAAGAAGCAGGGCGGCGGCGCGAGAGCTACTTTCACAGTAAGAAAGACATCCAACGGCATCGGCGTTGAGAAGACATGGCCGATCCACTCTCCGCACGTTGAAAAGGTAGAGGTTGTCCGCAGAGGTAAAGTCAGAAGAGCGAAACTGAACTACTTAAGAAAACGCGTCGGTAAAGCTGCTAAGGTAAAAGAATTAGTAAAATAGTAACCATGAGAGGGACAATTACAGATATGTATTTGTCTCTCTTTTGCTTATGAAGACGTATTATGTCAGCTGAAGCTGACCCGAATCCCGCGCCGGGACTCATGAGCGAGTCTTGAAGCAGAAAGCAGCAGGAGCATTTCAGGGAGGAGATATGCAGGATTTAAATTTTCGCAAAAAACGGAAGACACCGGGGCAGAAGCCCCATAGAAAAATAAAGGGGAATAAACTGAGATTTGAGGACCCGCGGAAAAAGCTATATTTTGAAAAGAAAAAAGGAAGAAAAAATGCAGTCAGCATCCGTCGGGCATTGCTGTTTCTGTTTCAGGCCGCCCTGGTGTGCGCGGCCGCTGTGCTGCTCGTTCTCTTTTTCGGATACCGGGTGAGCAATGCGGGAGATTCTATGAATCCCGCTCTGAAAAACGGGGATGTGGTGCTTGTAAACCGTCTGGTCTATCAGATTAAAAGTCCTGCCAGGGGAGATATCGTTGTATTCCGTCCCGGAGGAAACGAGAAGACGCATTATTCGATCAAACGTGTTGTCGGACTCCCGGGAGAGACGGTGCAGATCATAGACGGCAGTGTCTACATAGACGGGGAAAAGGCTGAGAGCGATATTTATACCTCAGATATTGAGTATGCCGGAACGGCAGAGGAGCCGGTCGAGCTGGGAGAGGATGAATATTTCGTGATCGGCGACAGCGCCGGCGTGAGCGATGACAGCCGGACGGAGGACGTCGGCAATGTCAGGCTGGAGGACATCTGCGGCGAAGCATGGTTTGTCGCAAGCTTTGGCGAAGATTTTGGATTTATAAGAGATTAGCAGGAGGAGACAGATGCATTTTCAGTGGTATCCGGGACATATGACAAAGGCCCGGAGAATGATGCAGGAGAATATTAAGCTGGTTGATCTGATCATAGAGCTGGTCGACGCGAGGATCCCTTTGAGCAGCAGGAATCCGGATATTGACGAGCTGGGCAGAAATAAAGCACGTCTTATTCTTCTGAATAAAGCGGATCTTGCAGAAGATCGAAAAAATGACGAGTGGCTGGAGTATTTTAAGAGCAGGGGATATTCTGCTGTGAAAGTAAATTCCAGGAAAGGCGGAGGGATCAAGTCCATCCAGTCCGTCATACAGGAGGCGTGCAGGGAAAAAACGGAGAGGGACCGCAGAAGAGGCATCCTCAATCGTCCCGTCCGCGCCATGGTGGCGGGAATCCCGAATGTGGGGAAATCCACCTTTATCAACGCCCTGGCGGGCAAAGCGTGCGCGAAGACAGGGAATAAGCCCGGAGTGACAAAGGGCAAACAGTGGATCCGTCTGAATAAGAATGTGGAGCTGCTCGATACACCGGGAATCCTCTGGCCGAAATTCGAGGATCAGGAAGTAGGGCTGAAACTGGCGTTCATCGGCTCCATCAAGGATGAGGTGCTCCAGACGGAAGAACTTGCGGCGGAGCTTGCCGGTTTTCTGAGCAGAGAGTATCCGGGAGTAATGGAGGAAAAATATGCGGTGGAGGCGTCGGAGGATAAGTATGAGTGCCTGAGACGTATCGCGGAGAGCAGACACTGTCTGGTCAGGGGAAGTGAACTGGATACCGAGAAGGCGGCATCCATTCTTCTCGACGATTTCAGGAACGGGCGCCTGGGGCGGATCACGCTGGAGACGCCGGGAAGATCTGCCTGAGACAGCAGAGCGGATAAACACAGATGAAGGAGAGAACAGGATGGAATCTCAGACAACTCAAAAAGAAGGAGAGCAGATGAAAAGCATACTGAAAGAGCTTGCCGGCTGGATTGTATATATATTGATCATCGTGGTGCTTGCATACCTCATCATCACGTTTGTGGGACAGCGGACAGAGGTGAGCGGCTCGTCCATGGAGACGACGCTCTCGGACGGGGATCAGCTGATTGTGGACAAGATTTCCTACCGGTTCCGTGATCCGAAGCGCTACGATATCGTCGTGTTTCCATATCAGTATGAAGAGAACACCTACTATATAAAAAGGATTATCGGCATGCCGGGGGAGACAGTCCAGATCGTTGACGGGTATGTCTATATCAACGGGAACCGGCTGGATGAGCATTATGGCAATGAGGTCATGAAGGACGCAGGTACAGCGGCGGAGCCGGTCACACTGGGCGAGGACGAGTACTTTGTACTTGGTGATAACCGCAACAACAGCCAGGACAGCCGGGCGGAAAATGTGGGCCTGATTCACCGTGAGAACCTTCTCGGGCGCGCATGGATCAGGATCTGGCCGTTCTCGGAGTTCGGGGTGATCCGCCATGAGTAAGAGTATCGCACAGATCAGGCAGGAGTTTGAGGCTGCGGACGAAAGAGAGTGGGAAGAACTGTTCCTCCTGTACGCGGAGGATACCCGCTCCGGGGTGAGGAACCTGATTGAGAGATACAGGAAGAAACAGGCGGCGCTCGCGGCAGAGCGGGAACGGCTTTATGCCATGCGCAGCTTTGAGCGGAAGTATGAAGGGTATGAGCTGATCTGCGGCATCGACGAGGCTGGAAGAGGACCGCTGGCAGGACCTGTCGTGGCGGGAGCCGTCATCCTTCCGAAGGACTGTGAGATTCTGTACCTGAACGACTCGAAGAAACTAAGCGCTGCAAAGCGCGAAGCGCTCTACGATGAGATTATGGAGAAGGCGGCAGCCACAGGGATCGGGATGGCGGGACCGGCGCGGATCGATGAGATCAATATCCTGCAGGCAACCTATGAGGCGATGCGCGAAGCGGTAAAAAAACTGGGCGTGCATCCGGAGATCCTTTTAAATGACGCAGTGACGATCCCCGGAATCGATATTCCCCAGGTGCCGATTATCAAGGGGGATGCCAAGAGCGTTTCTATCGCCGCGGCGAGCGTCCTCGCAAAGGTGACAAGAGACAGGCTTATGGTGCAGTATGACGAGATCCTGCCGGGCTATGGATTCGCGCAGAACAAGGGATACGGCTCAAAGGAGCACATCGAAGCAATCAGGCGGCTGGGACCGACGCCGATCCACAGGAGATCCTTTATCGGCAATTTTATCTGAGAAACTCTCAGATCACGGGAAGGCGGAAAAATGCAGGAAAAGAGCGGGAAGAAGAGCAGACGGCAGACCGGGCAGAGGAACAGGAGACGGACAGGATCAGCTTATGAGCGGGCGGCAGGCTTCTACCTCGAGCAGCTCGGATACGAGATCCTGCAGTATAATTACAGATGCCGGTGCGGAGAGATCGACATCATTGCGAAAGACGGGGAGACGCTCGTGTTCTGCGAGGTGAAATATCGGTCCGACGGGGCGATGGGAAACCCGCTCGAGGCAGTAGACTCAAAAAAGCAGCGGACTATTTTCAGAAGCGCGTTCTGCTATCTTGCCGAGCGCGGCCTGGAGGAAGCTCCCTGCCGGTTTGACGTCATCGGGATCGAGGGGACGAAGATCACACAGGTAAAGAATGCATTTTTCGGATGAAAGGCAGGTGCGGCAGATGTCACTTGGATTACATTATAAAGACGGAAGACATGTCTTCGACGAGGCGGGGGAGAATGTTCCATTTCTGGAGTATCCTCTGTTCAGAGAGACAGGGATCGTCCGGCATGGGTTTTCTACCCGCCTCGGCGGAGTGAGCCGGGGATGCTGGGCGTCGTTGAATTTAAGCTTTGAGAGAGGAGACCGTCCGGAAGCGGTGCTGGAAAATTTCCGCAGGATCGGTGCGGAACTCGGCGTCCGCTGCGAGGACATGGTCCTGTCTAAGCAGACGCATACTGTAAATGTGCGGGTCGTTACAGGCGCGGACAGGGGGAATGGGATCACGAGAGAACAGGGCTATACAGACGTGGACGGTCTGATCACCAATGAACCGGGCGTCTGCCTGGTCACATCCTACGCAGACTGCGTGCCGCTGTATTTTGTAGATCCCGTGAAGAAGGCGATCGGGCTGAGCCATTCCGGATGGCGTGGGACGGTCGGGAAGATCGGGAAAAAGACTGTGGAGATGATGACAGAGTGTTTCGGCTCTGATCCTGCGGATATACTGGCCGCAGTGGGCCCCTCGATCTGCAGGGACTGCTACGAGGTCGGCAAAGACGTGATCGGGAGGTTTCGGGGAGCGTTCCGGGAGGAACTGTGGCCGGAACTGTTTTATGAAAAAGAAAACGGAAAATACCAGCTTGATCTGTGGAAGACGAATGAACAGATCTTCCTTGAGTCAGGGATACTTCCGGAACATATGGCGGTGACAAATCTGTGCACCCACTGTAACAGCGAGATCCTATATTCACACCGCGCAGCCGGAAGTAAGCGCGGGAACCTGTGCGCGTTCCTGGCATTGAAGGAAGAAGAATAAAGAGGCAGGAACGCCGGAAATCGGAGGTATGGCAAATATGTTATGGGAAACAATGAACGGGGCCGGAAAGCTGCTGGGAGCGGCCGCATCGTCGGGGGCGACGGATCAGACGGTGAGCGACGTGATCGATTCCGCCACTGAGGTGACAGCGGAGGCGGGCGAAGAAGTAAATCAGTTTATACAGTTTTTTCAAGATAATCTGCCCAATATCATTGCGTTTGGGATACGGGTGGTGCTGGCGCTTGTCTTCTTCTTTATCGGAGGGAAGGTGATAGGCTGGATCAGGAAGATCGTGAGGCGGTCCATGACCCGGGCAAATGCGGATACCGGGGTATGCCAGTTCGTGGATTCCATCCTGAAGTTCGGGCTGTATGCGATCCTGGTCTTTATAATCGCGACGAAGTTCGGCGTTGAGTCGTCGTCCGTGGCTGCGCTGATCGCATCCGCCGGCGTGGCGATCGGCCTGGCTGTGCAGGGAAGCATATCCAATTTTGCAGGAGGAATCCTGATCCTGCTCCTGAAGCCGTTTGTCGTAGGAGACTATATCATTGTGACCGGCGAGAACATCGAAGGAACTGTCAAGGAAATCCAGATCTTCTACACGAAGCTGGCGACGGTGGACAATCAGACGGTCGTGGTGCCGAACAGTATTCTGACGGAGAACAGCCTGACAAACGTGACGGCAAGGCCGGAGAGACAGCTGGACCTGAAGGTTGGGATTTCTTATGACGCTGACCTGAGAAAAGCAAAGAAGCTGATCGAGGATATGCTCTGCAGTGATGATTCAATCATCCAGGACGAGGATGTGAAGGTATTTGTGGATTCTCTGGCGGATAGCTCGGTAGTGATCGGCCTGCGTGCGTGGGTGCCGACAGACAAGTACTGGGCGACCAGGTGGCGCCTGCTGGAACAGATTAAGCTGACATTTGACGACGAGGGGATCGAGATACCGTATGACCAGCTGACAGTCCATGTGAAAAACGATGGACAAAAGACCGAATGATAAGAAAAACAGGATGAAAGAAAAAGAGACAGCCCTGCAGAAATCATCTGCAGGGCTGTTCTGTACCCGGCGCTGCGGGACTGTCTTTTGATCAGAGTTCTGCTGATCAGGACTTCTGTTTTTTCGCTCCGTATTTTTTCGCAATTCCGATTACTGTTCCGCTGAGCGCCCAGAGGGCGAGCGCGTTGGGGATAACCATCAGGCCGTTGAAGAAGTCTGACAGCGACCAGACGAAGTCGACCTTCAATGTGGATCCCACCACAACGAAGACGATGACGAGCAGTGAATATACGATCGTCGCCTTCCTTCCGAACAGATACTCGATGTTGACTTTTCCGAAGAAATGCCATCCGAGGATCGTAGAAAATGCAAAGAAGAACAGGCAGACCGCCACGAAAATATCACCGAACCCGCCGAAGCTGCTTGTGAATGCCGCCTGAGTCAGGGCTGTTCCGTCTTTGCCGCTGTCAAGCACCCCGGTAGTCAGGATGGAGAATACGGTCAGGTTCAGAACGACAAAGGTATCGATGAATACACTGATCATTGCCGCGAGTCCCTGCTTATGCGGGTTTTCTACATTTGCCCTGGCGTGTGCGTGAGGGGTGGAACCCATACCTGCCTCATTCGAGAAAAGTCCTCGTGCAACACCGTAACGGATCGCTTCCCGGACTGCGATACCGGCTCCTGCTCCGAGCACAGCCTTCGGGTTGAAGGCGCCGACGAAAATCATCCGGAACGCATTCGGAACTTCGCCGATGTGCATGAAAATCAGGATAAGGCTTCCTACAATATAGATTCCGGCCATAAGCGGAACCAGTTTTTCAACTACAGACGCAAGCCGGTCGACTCCGCCGAGAAAGATGAATCCTGCAATTGCGGCGAGGATGAGTCCGAAGACAATCTGCGGTATGTGGACTCCCCTTGCCTGGAATACCTCATAGAATGCGCTGCCGATGGAGTTGGACTGTACCATATTTCCGGTGAATCCAAGGGCGATGATGATCAGTACGGCGAAAATACCTGCCAGCACTTTGCCGAATTTTCCCTGGAATGCAGCGCGGATATAGTATACGGGACCGCCTGTCACCTGTCCGTCTTTTGTTGTCTTATACTTCTGTGCAAGCGTTGCCTCCGCGTAGATCGTGGACATGCCGAAGAATGCGCTCATCCACATCCAGAAGATGGCGCCGGGGCCTCCGCCGATCAGAGCGGTTGCGGCTCCCGCGAGATTGCCGGTTCCGACCTGTGCGGCAATAGCTGTCGCCACAGACTGGAAAGATGTCATCTCTCCTTCATTCCCGCTCTTCTCTTTTTTCTTCCCTCTCAGAGAGAAATTACCGAACACCTGATGCCAGCCCTCTCTGAACTTTCTTACCTGAATGAATTTCAGACGAATGGTGTAGTAGATTCCGGTGCCGCACAGTATGATGATGAGCACGACATTCCACAGAAAGTCACTCGCCTGACTAACCAGTTGTGTTAAAGCATCCATACAATAAACCTCCTCATTTTTTTTCCTTTGTAACAGCTGCTTTTGACCGTGTACTGCTCCTGTATACCGTTTATCTGCGGTGTACAAAGAAAAAGACCGGTACCCTTATGGCCCAGTCTCTAAAAATGAACATATGCATATTTTCATATGGATGCATGCCGGCATCCGTTTGTCATGAAGTTGATATGCCCTGTCCTTTTGCCTGAGAGATCAGACGGCGCAGCCGTCCTTACACCTTCGGCGCTCATTTTTCAGAGACTCTCCAGAGATTCATCTCATACATACGAAATGAACGTGTCTATCCTATCACAAAG
>CALWQS010000019.1 GCA_944383745.1 uncultured Mediterraneibacter sp.
TTCATCGGGCGCGTCCGGCTGCTCTTCGTCAGCAGGCGCGTCATTCTCATCTTCCGGCGGGCGCAGATGACTGAGATCCGCGTCGAAGCTGTTCTCAGACGCTGCCCAGAAGACAGAGTCCCGGCTGCCGGGCAGGCGGATGAGAAATCCGTCAATTCCCGAGAGGGACCGATGTTCTGGAAAATGAGATTCGGATATCGGGAGGCGCGCGGAGACAGAGCGGGCGAAGCAGGTCAGCGAGGCGACCGGCACGCCGATCATCTCCTGGCCGTGCAGATAGAATGCGCAGAGATCCAGCGCGGCCCCGTTTCCGACAGGAAGCCCGCGTACATGGATCTGCAGGATGCAGGACTGGTAGTGCCTTGTGATTTTGAGGAAGCCGACGTTCCTTCTGCGCTGTTTATTTTCATATTCATATACATAACAAATACCGGGATTCATAAAAGATACCTCTGGTCTTGTCTCTTTTGATGTCTAGTCTATTCGGAGCAGAGGTGAAAAAGAACCACCAGGAGGCAGAAAGAGAGATGGGAGATATCGTCCTGAATACAGAAAAGACGGATATAAAATTCATGAAAGAGGCGATACGACAGGCGAAGAAGGCGTACAAGCTGGATGAGACGCCTATCGGCTGTGTGATCGTCCATGACGGGAAGGTTATAGCCAGAGGATACAATCGGAGGAATACGGATAAGAGCCCGCTCGCCCATGCAGAGATCACTGCGATCCGGAAAGCGAGCAGGAAGCTGGGGGACTGGCGGCTGGAAGAGTGCACCCTGTATGTGACGCTGGAGCCGTGCCAGATGTGCGCCGGAGCGATCGTTCAGTCAAGGATCCCGCGGGTGGTCATCGGGTGTATGAATCCGAAGGCCGGATGCGCGGGTTCGGTCCTGAACCTGCTCCAGGTGGAGCGGTTCAATCATCAGGCGGAGATCGAGACCGGCGTGCTTGAGGACGAGTGCAGCGGGCTTATGAAGCAGTTTTTTAAGGAGCTGAGGGAGCGAAAAAAGAGGGAGAAAGAGTCGGGATGCCCAGCGGATGAGCCGGGAACAGAGGTGTGAAAGGATTCGGGGCGTGATCAGGGCAGAAAAAAACAGCGGAAGATAAGATCCGCTGCATTTTGCTCTTTTTACGTGCATTGCGCTTCGAACTAAGCTATCAGACGTTACCCCGGCAGTTAACTCAGCCCAGGCACCCTCACGGCACCCGAGAGGTTCTGCTTAGTGCTGCTCCGTTCCCGACCTGACACGGTTCACAGATTCCCGTCGCGTGAGACCCAGACATCAACGCCACTTACCGGGGGCAGCTCTGCCGGCTGTCGCCCTCCGCGCAATATCACCCCTGCTATAGCGGATTGCAGGTACAAGGTACCGCTAACACCCCGGCTGCACGAGTCTTAATTGTACATGGTTTCGCCGGAAATGTCAACGGATCGCAGCACTTTTTGTTTACTTAGCTCCATAATTATAGTAAAATTTTCAATTGGGGACGTAGTAAAATTCAATTTCACTACGTCCCCAATTGAAAATCACTGTGTCCCAAAGTGGAAATAGATCAACCAACGGAGTGGAATCGAAATGAACATCATCCTTACAGCGATCAACGCGAAATACATACATTCCAACCTTGCCGTGTACAGCCTGAGGGCTTATGCGGACCGATACAGGGAGGAAATACGAGTCAGGGAGTATACAATAAATCAACCTCTGGACGACATCCTTATGGATCTGTATGAAGCCCATCCGGATGTCGTCTGTTTTTCCTGCTATCTGTGGAACATTCAGTATGTGGAACAGATCATCACAGAGCTTGCGAAAGTTCTGCCGGGTGTAAAGATCTGGCTCGGCGGACCGGAGGTCTCCTACGACGCGCCGCAGATGATGAGAAAATATCCTGTGATCAGCGGCGTCATATGCGGAGAGGGGGAAGAGACCTTCCGGGAGCTGGCGGATCATTTTCATGGAGACGGAAAAGAACTGCGCGGCATCAGGGGGATCGTTTTCAGGGACGAGGACGGGGCTGTCATACAGAATGAGGGCCGCCCGGTGATGGATCTGAACAGGATTCCGTTTGTGTATGAGGATCTTGAGAATTTCAGGAACCGGATCATCTATTATGAGTCGAGCCGCGGCTGTCCCTTCTCCTGCAGTTACTGTCTGTCTTCCATCGATAAATGCCTGCGGTTCCGAGACATTGAGCTTGTGAAGCGGGAGCTGCAGTTTTTCATCGACCATGAGGTTCCGCAGGTGAAGTTCGTGGATCGGACCTTCAACTGCCGGCATGGCCACGCCATGGCTGTGTGGTCCTATATCATGGAGCATGACAGGGGGAAGACGAACTTTCACTTTGAGATCGCGGCAGACCTGCTGAACGAGGAAGAGATCCGTCTGATCAACAGTATGCGGCCCGGGCTGATCCAGCTGGAGATCGGCGTCCAGTCCGCGAATCCGCAGACGATCCGTGAGATCTGCAGACGGATGGATCTTGAGAAGGTGCGGGCCAATACGGCACGCATCAGAGAGAAGGGAAATGTGCATCAGCATCTTGACCTGATTGCCGGACTGCCCTATGAAAATATGGAGAGCTTTGAACACTCTTTCAATGAAGTCTATGCCATGCGTCCGGAGCAGCTCCAGCTCGGGTTCCTGAAGGTGCTCAAGGGCTCGCTGATGCATGAGCGGGCGGAAGAATACGGAATCCTTTACCAGGACAGGGCGCCCTATGAGGTGCTCTCGACCCGGTGGCTTTCCTATGGGGAGATCATTCGGCTGAAAAAGATTGAAGAGATGACAGAAGTATATTATAACAGCGCGCAGTTTACGAACACGCTGCGCAGGCTGGAGAAGCATTTCCCCTCACCGTTTGCAATGTATGAGGCGCTGGGAGCGTATTATGAGAGGAACGGCCTGTCCGGGATCAGCCATTCCCGGATCGCGAGATATGAGATCCTGTACCGATTTATCCGGGAGAGCGGCGCAGAAAATCCGGAAGAATACCGACAGTGGTTGACATTGGACCTGTATTTGAGAGATAATGTGAAAAACCGTCCGGCGTTCCTGGGAGAAAGCACTGTGGAAAAGGAAGAGGCAGCGGATTTCTATAAGAGAGAGGCCGAGGAGCATAAGTTCCTGCAGGGATATGAAGGGTATGACAGCCGCCAGATGCGCAAGATGACGCATCTTGAGCGGATCAGCGGGGAGCTCCTGCTGTTTGACTACAGGAACCGCAGCCCTCTGACCGGAGACGCGGCAGTATTCCGCATTCCGCCGGCGGATCATGAGAAAGAAGGAAAGTGAAAGTATGAATCTGTATGATAAGAAGACAAGAAGGATCGTATCGATCCTGATCCTTGTGATCATCGCCGCCATGGTCGCGACGATGGTGATCCCGTATCTGGTATAAGATCCGGACGCGCGGTACGGAAAGAGAGGACATCAACAGGAAAGGAAGTCTGAGAAATGGCGATGAAACCGGGAAATCTGTCTCAGACCGCGTGGAGGCGGTCTGTGGGAAAACAATTTCATGATCAGAAGTCAGAGACAGTCTCCGGGCTTTCTCGGGAAGGACGCTGTTCGTCTCTCGCGATGCCTTCCGGCGGATATGCAGTGTGGGCGGATGCGGTGAAGGAAGGAGATTCCGGGAAGACTGCATACTATGCCGTGCTGGAGGCCGCGGGAAATGCAGCCGCCGCCGGCGCAGTCCCGCTGGCTGTCTCAGCGCGGATCCTGCTTCCGCCGGAAGCAGAGGAAGAGGAGCTCAGAGCGCTTGCTGCGGGGATCAGGGCCGCCTGCGATGAGATGTGCCTTAAGGCGTCATGCATACAGGGAGAGGTTTCCCATGCGGTGAGAATGAGTACGGCTGCGGTCACTGTTACGGGGGCTGCGGAACATGCCCCGGAGGAGCGGGTGTATCCCGGGCAGGAGATCCTGCTCTGCGGATGTGCGGGCCTGGAGGGGACGCTCCGGATCCTGGATGAGGCGGAGGATGAGCTGCGGCAGAGATTCGTGCCGTCCTTTCTCGCCGGGGCGCGGGCTGCGGCAGACGAGCTAGTCCTGCCACAGGCACTGGCGGAGGCGCTCGCGCTGAGAGATTCGGACGGAAAGCGCCTCATTACGGCGGCGCGGCAGATCGGGAGCGGCGGTATCCTTGCGGCGCTGTGGGACCTGGCAGAAGCCTCGCAGATCGGTCTTGAGGCGGACATGGGGCTTATGGCTCTGCGCCAGGAGACGGTAGAGATCTGCGAGTATTTCCGGCTTAATCCGTACCAGATGACATCGTCGGGCAGCTTTCTGCTCGCGGCGGATCACGCGGAAGAGGTGATCGCGGTATTGGAGGGGGCCGGCGCGCGAGCCGGAAGGCTTGGGGTCGCCAGAGCGCAGAATGCGCGGGTGATCACAAGCGGAGAAGAGGTAAGATATCTGGACCGTCCCGCACCGGACGAACTGATGCGGTGGCAGGGGATGCGTTCCGTTTAGAGATTAGAAGACAGGCGGCGGGAAGAAAGAAAAGGCGCTGCCGACGTGATCAGATAAATGACAGGAGGGAATCGATGATGAATGAGAAAAAAGAAGCTCTTCGGCTGGAAATCCTGAAATATATTGAGAAGCACAGCCGTGTGGAACTGGGAGAACTTGCAGTGCTGCTCGGAGTCGAGGAGACGGATGTCGCGAATGAGATGGCGGAGATGGAGAAAGAGAAGATCATCTGCGGATACCATACTCTGATCGACTGGGAGAAGACGGGGGTGGAGATGGTGACCGCGCTGATCGAGGTGCGCGTTACTCCGCAGAGAGACCGGGGATTTGACCGGATCGCAGAGCGGATCTATAACTATCCGGAGGTATCGGCAGTATATCTTATCTCCGGCAGCTATGACCTTCTTGTGACCCTGGAAGGACGGACGCTCATGGAAGTGTCGCGCTTTGTGTCCGAGAAGCTCTCCCCGATCGACGAGGTGCTCAGCACCGCGACACATTTTATCCTTAAAAAATACAAAGACCACGGTACGGTCATGGTGCCGAAGAAAGAGTCGGAAAGGATGCTGGTGATGCCGTGATGAGAAATCCATTGTCAAAGAAGATCATAGATATCCAGCCATCCGGCATACGAAAGTTTTTTGATGTGGCAAACGAGATGAAGGACGCGATCTCGCTCGGCGTCGGAGAACCGGATTTTGACACGCCGTGGCGGATCCGCGAGGAAGGAATCTTCTCCCTTGAGAGGGGGAGAACGTTTTATACGTCCAATGCGGGGCTTCAGGAGCTGCGGAATGAGATCTGCAAATATCTGAAGAGAAAGATCGGCGTTTCTTACGACCCGAAAAAAGAAACACTTGTCACAGTGGGAGGGAGCGAGGCGATTGATGTCGGCCTGCGCTGTATGCTGGATCCGGGGGACGAGGTGCTCCTTCCGCAGCCGAGCTATGTATCTTATCTGCCCTGTACTGTGATGGCGGACGGAGTGCCGGTAGTCATTCCGCTGAAGAGCGAGAATGAATTTAAGCTGACCGTGGAGGAGCTGGAGGAGTATACAACTCCGAAGACGAAGGTGCTCATCATGCCGTTCCCCAACAATCCGACAGGATCGATCATGACGCGGGAGGACCTGGAGCCGATCGCCGAGTTTGTGAAAGAGCATGACCTGTACGTGCTCTCAGATGAGATTTATTCAGAACTGACCTACGGCACGGAGCATGTCTCGATCGCGAGCCTTCCGGGGATGCGCGAGCGGACGATCGTCATCAACGGATTTTCCAAAGGCTTTGCGATGACCGGCTGGAGGCTGGGCTACTGCTGCGGTCCGGAAAATATCATCGAGCAGATGATTAAGCTCCATCAGTTTGCGATTATGTGCGCGCCGACGACCAGCCAGTACGCAGCGGTGGAAGGCCTGCGCAGCTGTGAAGCCGAAGTGCAGGAGATGAGAAAATCGTACGACCAGAGAAGGCGTTTCCTGATGAATGAGTTCAAGCGGATGGGGCTTGAGTGCTTTGAACCCTACGGCGCATTCTATGTATTCCCAAGTATCCGGGAGTTCGGCATGACATCGGAGGAGTTCGCCACCAGGCTTCTGGAAGAAGAGAAGGTCGCTGTCGTCCCGGGAAGCGCGTTCGGAGAGTGCGGCGAAGGGTTCCTCAGGATCTCTTACGCCTATTCTTTGGACGAGCTGAAGGAGGCGCTCGGCCGTGTCGACAGATTCATCCGGAGGCTCCGCGGCCAGGAGCTGTGAGAAAAGAGCAGTTTGCGCGCAGAGAGACAGCTTCCGTGCGCGAGCTTTGTTTGAATGTATGAAAAGGAGAAAGATCAGATGCTGAATATTGTGCTTCTTGAACCGGAGATACCGGCAAATACCGGGAATATCGGGAGGACCTGTGTCGCCGCGGGCGCGCGTCTCCATCTTATCGAGCCGCTGGGCTTCAGCCTTTCGGAAAAGGCGCTGAAGCGGGCAGGGATGGACTACTGGAAGGATCTGGATGTCTCTACATACATCGATTACCAGGATTTCCTGGAAAAGAATCCAGGGGCAAAGATCTACATGGCGACAACGAAGGCGCGGAAGGTCTACACAGAGGCTGAGTATGAGCCGGACTGCTATATTATGTTCGGCAAGGAGAGCGCGGGGATCCCGGAGGAGATTCTTCTTGAGAACCAGGAGAACTGTGTGAGAATCCCGATGATCGGCGGCATCCGTTCCCTGAACCTGGGAAATTCGGCGGCGGTCATACTCTATGAGGCGCTGCGGCAGAATGGATTCGCTGGGATGAACCTTGAGGGGAATCTGCACAGGCTGGAATGGAAATAGAAAGTCCGGAACAGCATAGCGCCGCAGACAGCGGCATATCATATAGACAAGGAGGCAGGCGATGTACTCGCCTGCCTTTTCGTCTGTCAGAAGAAGAATCTGAATCTGTGGGGATGGCGAAAATGCAACGGATTACCAGTAATCTGGCTAATGAAGGAGTGGGATTTATTAGCAAAATTAATAAAAATAGAAAGAAAAAGTGATAAATATTTGAAATATATACCATTTTGGTATATAATATCGGTAAAACGTTTATAAAAAGTGCACAAAAAATAGAGCGGCGTCTGAAACTGCATGAAGACGACGGGATTGGTAAAGATAAGTAGAGGAAAAGGAACTGGCAGAAAGAACGAGGGCGCAGAAAAACAGACAGGCCGTTGATGCGCGGCGGTAAGAACGCCGGCGGAGGGCGGCACAGAAAGGCGGTGGAGATGCTATGGTAGAAGAGACGATCCGGGCGATCCGTGAGACGGAGAAGAAAGCGGAGAAGATCGTTGAGGAAGCCGGCAGGGAGAGCGAAAGGCTTCTTGCAGAGGCAAAGGAAAAGGCGGCAGACCTGAAAGATATGGCCGCCGGAAAAGCCCGGAAAGCAGCTGCAGTTTCAGAGGCAGAGGCGAGGGAGCGGGCGGCAGAGGCGGAAAAACGCGCGTCGGAGGCTCTGGAAGAGGAGATAGGGAAGCTGAAGGCTTCTGCGAAGAAGAAGGAGCAGCAGGCAGTTGACTATGTCGTATCCCATCTGGTCTGAGACCGGACGGCGGAAGAGAATGCTTATGAAGAAAAGGAGGGGATAAGACTATGGCGGTACTTGAGATGCAGAGAATCAGCATCTGTGCCCTGAAGAAAGACCGGAAGTTTATTTTGGAGAAGCTGCAGAGCCTCGGCGTGCTGGAAGTGGACCATGTGATCGGTGAAGATGACGATTTCAAGAAGATGGACACCGCGGGCATGCGCCAGGGATTTGAGAAGGCGGCAGCCTCTCTGGACCAGGCGCTGGAGCTCCTGGAGAAATACGTGCCCGAGAAAAAATCCATGTTCGCGGCGCTGGAGGGAAAGGCTCTGATCGAACCGGAGCAGGAACACCGTGTCCGAAAAGAACGGAGAGATCTTTTAAGAGCGGCAAGAGAGATCTATGACCTGGACAGGGAGCGGGCGGAGGCGCTCGCCCAGATTGCGAAGCTTGAGAACAGCATTGAGAGCCTGACGCCGTGGCTCGGGCTGGACGTCCCGATGAAGGGCGGAGGCACCCGCCGGACGGCGATGCTCATCGGCACGATGCCGGGGGAGACGACGGCGGAGAGCATCTGCGCAGTGCTGGAGGAGAAGGCGCCCGGCATCAGCGGGGCGGATGTGCATGTGATCTCGGAGGAGCAGAGCGCATCCTGTATTGCGCTGATCTGTCTGAAGGAGGATGCGGCTCCTGTGGAGGAAGCGCTGCGGGGCGCAGGGTTTGCAAAGCCCGCACAGATGTGGGACGGAGTCCCGGCGGAGGAAAAGAAGGATCTGGAGGCGCAGATCAAAGAGAACGGGAAGAAGATTGCAGAGATCGAGAAGAAGATCGCAGGATATGCGGAGCAGAGGGAGAAGCTGAAGATCGTGGCGGATTACTATCGCGTACGGGCGGACAAATATGCCGTCCTCGGGCAGCTCCCGCAGTCTGAGCGGACGTTCGTTATAAGCGGCTACATCCCGAAATGTGTGGCCGGCCGCGTGGCGGACTATCTGTCGGAGCACTACGACTGCGCGGTGGACGTGGAGGATCTGAAGGAGGACGAAGAGCCGCCTGTGATCCTGAAGAATAATCCTTTTTCAGCGAGCATGGAGGGGGTTGTGGAGTCCTACGGGCTGCCGGTTAAAGGAGAGATCGATCCGACGACGGTCATGTCGTTTTTCTATGTGTTCTTTTTCGGAATGATGCTCTCAGATGCGGCGTACGGGCTGATCGTGGCGGCGGTCTGCGGCGTCCTCGTGTGGAAGTTCCCGCGCATGTCACCGGGGATGAAGAAGTCGCTGAAGCTGTTTTTTTACTGCGGGCTCTCAACCATTGTGTGGGGCGTCCTCTTCGGAGGATATTTCGGCAATATCGTGGATATCGTGTCGGAGAAATTCTTCGGGGCGAAGGTTACCGCTCCGGCGCTCTGGTTTATCCCTCTGGATGAACCGATGAAGCTGCTGCTCTACTCGCTGCTCTTCGGCGTCATCCATCTGTTCACAGGTCTGGCGATCAAAGGATATCTCTGCCTGAAGGACGGGAAAGTTATGGATTTTATCTGCGACGTGGCGCTCTGGTTCATGCTCCTGATCGGGCTGATCCTGATGTTCCTGCCGAGCAGCCTGTTTGCGTCGATCGCACAGATCAAGATCGTCTTCCCGGAGGCTTTGAACACGCTGGCGAAGATTCTTGCCGCGGCGGGGGCGGCCGGGATCGTGCTCATGTCGGGACGGTCCAACAGGAACCCGGCGCTTCGGATTGCGCTCGGCGCATACGATCTTTACAATGTCACCGGCTGGCTGAGCGATGTGCTCTCCTACTCGCGCCTTCTGGCGCTGGGACTGGCGACAGGCGTCATCGCATCGGTGATCAATCAGATGGGAAGCATGCTCCCCAACAATGTGGTCGGGGTGGTTTTCTTCATCATCATTTTTATAATCGGGCATTCCATGAACCTGGCGATCAACCTGCTGGGGGCATACGTTCACACGAACAGACTGCAGTTCGTGGAATTTTTCGGTAAGTTTTATGAGGGAGGCGGACGTCCGTTCCATCCCTTCAGGGAAAATACAAAATATGCAGAGGTTAAGGAGGAAACAATATCATGAGTGAATTAGGAATTGTGTATGCATTACTTGGAGCGGCTGTCGCTGTTCTCCTTTCAGGTACAGGCTCCGCCATCGGCGTCGGCATCGCCGGGCAGGCGGCGTCAGGCGTTGTCACAGAAGACCCGAGTAAATTTGCCAAAGTGCTGATCATCCAGCTTCTCCCCGGTACACAGGGACTCTACGGTCTCTTGATCGGATTCATCACGCTGTCCAAGATCGGTGTGCTGGGCGGCGGGCTTGCAGATCTGTCTGTGCAGACAGGGCTTCTGATCCTGGCGGCGTGTCTGCCGATCGGCGTGGTCGGGCTGCTCTCTGCTATCGCTCAGGGCAAGACGGCGGCGGCAGCGATCGGAATCGTAGCGAAGAAGCCGGACCAGTTCGGCAAGGCGATGCTCTTCCCGGCGATGGTTGAGACGTATGCGATCCTCGCGCTTCTGATCTCCTTCCTGTCTGTTACGGGAATCCAGGTATAGGCAGTCCCGGGACAAAACCGCTGATGCGGCTTATGCCGCGCTCAGAGTGTGACGGAAAAGGAGATGATCGAGATGAGTGGATTGGACAAGATAAAAGCCCGGATCCTGGAGGAAGCGGAGGCAGCTGCCCGGGATATCCTTGACAAAGCCGGAACGGAGGCGGACAGGATTCTGAGAGAAGCAGGAGAGGAAGCAGACGCGGCATCGGCTGATACAGCCGCCGGGGCTGCGCACAGAGCGCAGGAATATGAACGGCGCGCAGAGTCCGCCGCAGATATGCGGAGGAAGCAGGCGGTCCTCTCGGCGAAGCAGGAAGTGATCCGCGGAGTTCTCCAAAAAGCCTATAAGGAGATACTGGATCTGGACGATGAGAAATATTTTGAGATGATGGAAAAGCTGCTGGAACAGAATGTTTTCCCGCAGGCGGGAGAGATCCGCTTCAACAGGCGTGACCTGGAACGCATGCCGGAAGGCTTCCCCGGGCGGATCCGGACGATCGCCGCGGCGAAGGGCGGCAGCCTGACATTGTCTGATGCGCCGCTGGAGACGGACGGAGGCTTCCTCCTCGTCTACGGCGGGATTGAGGAAAATTGTACGCTGAAGGCAGTGTTCAGCGCCAAAAGAGAAGAATTATCAGATCAGGTGAACAGGATGCTGTTCGGATAGAGCAGGACCGGTAAGGAGGGTTGGTTTTGAGCAATACGAAATATACTTACGCGGTCGCGAGGATACGGGCCCTGGAGACCTCTCTGCTGGACGACGCCGCTGTTGAGCAGCTTATGGGATGCGGCTCGGCAGGGCAGGCCCTGCAGCTTCTGGCCGACAGGGGCTGGGGCGGCTCGTCGGCAGAGCCTGACATGGAGTCTGTCCTGAAATGCGAGGAAGAGAAAACCTGGCAGGTGATTCGGGATGTGGCGCCGGATATGAGTGTTTTTGACGTGCTCTTATATCCCAGGCTTTACCACAATCTGAAGGCGGCGGTGAAAGCGGTCTGCACAGGGGTGAAGCATCCGCATATCTTCTATGACGACTGCCCGGTTCCGGGGAAAGAGATGATGCGGATCGTCGAGAGCAAAGAGTTCTCGCGGCTGCCGGGGAATATGCCTCGGACCGCGAGGGAGGCGATGGACATTCTTCTCCACACCGGAGACGGACAGCTCTGTGATATCTGTGTGGACAGGGCTGCGCTGGAAGCGGCCGCTGAAGCGGGAAAGCGTTCAGGAGAGCGGATTATTGAAGAGTACGCCGACACAACTGTGGCGATCGCGGATATCAAGATTGCAGTGCGCGCTCAGAAGACAGGAAAATCTGCGGAGTTTATGCGCAGCGCCATGGCGGAGTGCAGCAGCCTGAATGTGGGACAGCTGATCAGTGCGGCCCTCGCAGGCGCGGATGAGATCGCCCAGTATCTGCAGGAAACCTCCTACGCGGGCGGGGCAGAGGCGCTCAGGACATCGCCGTCGGCGTTCGAGCGCTGGTGCGACAACCGGATGATAGAGATATTGAAGCCTCAGAAATACGAGACGTTTTCTGTCGGTCCCCTGCTGGGATATCTGATCGCGAGGGAGAACGAGATCAAGACAGTTCGGATCATTCTGACCGGAAAGAAGAACGGATTTCCGGATGACGCGATCCGGGAAAGGATAAGGGAGATGTATGTATAAGATTGCAGTGATGGGCGATTATGACAGTATCTACGGCTTCGCCACCCTCGGTCTTGCGGTCTGCCCTGTCAGGACCCGGGAGGAAGCAAGAGAGAAACTGTATGAGCTCGCCGAAGGAGAGTACGGGATCATCTATATCACCGAGGCGGCGGCAGCGCAGGTCGGGCCGGAGATCGAGGCGTACCGTGACAGAACGGTCCCGGCGATCATACAGATACCGGGTGTGTCCGGGAATACCGGCGCCGGGGTGGAAGGCGTGAGAAGGACCGTGGAGCAGGCGGTCGGGTCAGATATTCTGTTTGGAGGAGTAAGCGAATGAGCACAGGAGTTATCAAAAAAGTCGCAGGACCTCTTGTCATCGCAGAGGGAATGCGGGATGCAAATATGTTCGACGTGGTGCGTGTATCAAAGCAGCGCCTGATTGGCGAGATCATCGAGATGCACGGCGACGAAGCGTCGATCCAGGTATATGAAGAGACCTCCGGCCTGGGACCGGGGGAGCCGGTGGAGTCGATGGAGGTTCCAATGTCCGTTGAGCTGGGACCGGGACTGATCACAAGCATTTACGACGGCATCCAGAGACCGCTGGACGATATTATGAAGATCTCAGGGAACAACTTGAAAAGAGGCGTGGAAGTGCCGTCCCTGAAGCGGGATCTGAAGTGGGAGTTCGTCCCCGTGGTGAAGGCGGGTGACGAAGTGGAGCCCGGAGATGTGATCGGCACGGTGCAGGAGACCGCGCTGGTGCAGCAGAAAATCATGGTTCCGTACGGGATCAAAGGAACGATAAAGGAGATCAGGGCAGGAAGCTTCACGGTCGAGGAAGTCGTCGCCATCGTTGCGGCCAAAGACGGTGAGAAGGAGCTTACGCTGATGCAGAGATGGCCGGTACGCCGGGGGCGTCCGTATAAGAAGAAGCTCCCGCCGAAGATGCCTCTCGTCACAGGGCAGAGAGTCATTGATACCTTCTTCCCGATCGCCAAGGGCGGCGTGGCGGCAGTGCCAGGACCGTTCGGCAGCGGCAAGACCGTGATCCAGCATCAGCTGGCAAAATGGGCGGAGGCCGATATCGTAGTCTACATCGGATGCGGCGAGCGCGGAAATGAGATGACGGACGTCTTGAATGAATTTCCCGAGCTGAAGGATCCGAAGACAGGACAGCCCCTGATGCAGAGGACTGTACTGATCGCCAACACGTCGGATATGCCGGTGGCGGCCCGCGAGGCGTCGATCTATACCGGTATCACAATTGCGGAATATTTCCGGGATATGGGATATTCCGTAGCGCTGATGGCAGATTCTACATCCCGCTGGGCGGAGGCGCTCCGCGAGATGTCGGGGCGTCTGGAAGAGATGCCCGGCGAGGAAGGATACCCGGCGTATCTGGGAAGCCGCCTGGCACAGTTTTATGAGCGCGCAGGCCATGTTGTCTCACTTGGAAAAGAGGGGCGCGAGGGCGCGCTGTCCGTGATCGGCGCGGTGTCGCCGCCGGGCGGGGATACCTCGGAGCCGGTGTCCCAGGCGACGCTCCGTATCGTGAAGGTGTTCTGGGGGCTGGATTCAGAACTGGCGTACAAGAGACATTTCCCTGCCATCAACTGGCTGAACAGCTATTCGCTGTATCTGGACGATATGGAGAAGTGGTTCAACTCAGAGGTGGCGCCGGACTGGATGGAGGGGCGCCAGAAGATGATGTCCCTGCTCCAGGAAGAGGCGGAGCTGGAAGAGATTGTCAAGATGGTAGGTATGGACGCGCTCTCTCCGGGCGACCGGCTGAAGATGGAGGCGGCGCGTTCCATCCGCGAGGATTTTCTCCACCAAAATTCCTTCCATGAGGTGGACACTTACACATCGCTCAAGAAGCAGTATATGATGATGCAGCTTGTAAACGCGTTTTATGAAAAGGCGGTGGAGGCGCTCGGGAAAGGCGCAGAGCTTCGGAAGCTGATCTCCATGCCGGTCAGAGAGCAGATCGGACGGTTTAAATATGTCAGGGAGGATGCTCTCGACGAGGAGTACGCGAAGGTGCAGGAAGAACTGGATGCGCAGATCGCGGCTGCATTCAGAAAGGAGGACCGCTAAATGCCGAAAGAATACAGGACGATACAGGAGGTTGCCGGACCGCTGATGCTTGTCAAAGGCGTGGAAGGCGTGAAATATGACGAGCTGGGCGAGATCGAGCTGGCAAACGGCGAGACCAGGCGGTGCAAGGTTCTGGAGGTGAACGGGAGTGATGTGCTCGTACAGCTTTTTGAGAGCTCAACCGGGATCAATCTTTCCAACAGCAGGGTCCGTTTCCTCGGGCGGAGCATGGAGCTGGGCGTATCCGAGGATATGCTCGGGCGTGTTTTTGACGGGCTCGGCCGCCCTATCGACGAGGGACCGGAGATCCTGGCGGACGCGCGCATGGATATCAACGGCCTGCCCATGAACCCGGCGGCAAGGAGCTACCCGGAAGAGTTTATCCAGACCGGAGTCTCCGCCATCGACGGGCTGAACACCCTTGTCCGCGGGCAGAAGCTCCCTATCTTCTCAGCGTCGGGACTTCCCCATGCGCAGCTTGCGGCGCAGATCGCAAGGCAGGCAAAGGTGCTGGGGAAGAATGAAAGCTTTGCCGTTGTATTTGCCGCGATGGGAATTACCTTCGAGGAATCGAACTTCTTCGTAGAGAGCTTCAGAGAAACAGGCGCGCTGGACCGTACAGTGCTCTTTGTCAACCTGGCGAACGATCCGGCGATCGAGCGTATCGCCACGCCGAGGATGGCGCTCACTGCGGCGGAATATCTTGCATTTGAGAAGGAGATGCACGTGCTCGTCATCCTGACCGATATCACGAACTATGCGGACGCGCTTCGTGAGGTATCCGCGGCCCGCAAGGAAGTGCCCGGGCGCCGCGGATACCCCGGATATATGTATACAGACCTGGCGTCAATCTATGAGAGGGCGGGAAGGCAGAACGGGAAGAAGGGAAGCATCACCATGATCCCGATCCTGACGATGCCCGAGGACGACAAGACCCATCCCATCCCGGACCTGACCGGATATATCACGGAGGGGCAGATTATCTTAAGCCGCGAGCTCTACAGAAAGGGAATCATGCCGCCTATCGACGTGCTCCCCTCTCTCTCCCGTCTGAAGGATAAGGGAATCGGCGAGGGCAAGACACGGGCCGACCACTCCAACACAATGAACCAGCTCTTCGCGGCGTACGCGCGGGGCAAGGATGCGAAAGAGCTGATGGTCATCCTGGGAGAAGCTGCGCTGACAGAGATCGACCTGATGTACGCAAAGTTCGCGGACGCTTTTGAGCGGGAGTACGTATCCCAGGGATACACGACAGACCGCGGGATCGAGGAGACTCTGGATATCGGCTGGAAGCTCCTGCGGATGCTCCCGAGAACCGAGCTGAAGCGCATCGACGACAAATTCCTTGATAAATATTACCAGGGGACTGTCCCCGTAGCGTAAGCGGAGCGGGACTGTCCCCGAAGCCCCCAGGGCGGAAATAAGACTGTCCCCGTAGCGTGAGCGGAGCGGGACTGTCCCCGAAGCCCGTGGGGCAAGAATAAGACTGTCCCCGTAGCGTGAGCGGAGCGGGACTGTCCCCGAAGCCCGCGGGGCGGAAATAAGACTGTCCCCGCAGCGTAAGCGGAGCGGGCGGAAGATGATCGGAAACGGAACAGAATGTGGAGAAGGAGGCGGAATCTTTGGCTGGAAAGCATGTAAATCCTACCCGGATGGAGCTGACCAGGCTCAAGAAAAAGCGAGTCACCGCGATCCGCGGACACAAGCTTTTAAAAGACAAGCGGGATGAGCTGATGCGTCAGTATCTTGACCTTGTGCGGGAGAATATGACCCTGCGCAAGAGAGTGGAAGCCGGGATACGGTCGGCGGACCGGAACTTTGTCATCGCCAAGGCGGGCATGTCCGAAGCGGCGCTCAATACGGCGCTGATGGCTCCGAAGCAGGAGGTGGAGCTTGAGGTGGGTCAGAAGAATGTCATGAGCGTTGATATCCCGATCTTTGGATACAGCACCAGGACTGCTGACGAGAATGATATCTATTCTTATGGATTCGCCTTTACGTCGAGCGACCTGGACGGTGCGGTGAAGTCTCTTGCAGACATCCTGCCGGATATGATAAGGCTGGCGGAGTGTGAGAAGGCGTGTCAGCTCATGGCGGCGGAGATCGAGAAGACGAGAAGGCGAGTGAACGCGCTCGAGCATGTGATCATACCGGAGACGGAGGAAAATATCAAGTATATCACAATGAAGCTGGACGAGAATGAGAGGAGCACCCAGATCCGGTTGATGAAGGTAAAGGATATGATGCTGGAAGAGGCGCATCATTACAGTGAAAAACAATGAATAAACGGCAGAAGCGGACAGAAACTGCAGGGCAGGACGTCCGCTTCTTCCTGTTTTGCGGGTTGCAAGCCTTTTTGCCTTCCACCTGGCAGGATACGGACATAAACTGTCCGAAACAGAATATAAAATTTCCGAAATCCATGCTATAATTTTATTTTAGAGATATTTTGATGAGGAAGGATCAGCCATGAAGAACACAAAGATTTTGTTTTTTGATATTGACGGCACACTGATCGATATGAATCGGAAGAAGATATCGGACAAGATGATCGAGGCCTTGATTCGATTAAAGGAAAGAGGGATACTCCTCTGCCTTGCGACGGGTAGAGGGCCCATGGGGGTGCCCCGCTTCCCGGGCGTGGAATTTGACGCGTATCTTACATATAATGGTTCCTACTGCTTTGATGGGCGGCAGACGATTTACAGCAGCCCGATTCCCACAGAGGACGTGAAGCGGGTTATAAAAAATGCTTCCGGGATCGGCCGGCCGGTATCTGCCGCGACAAAGGACCGTCTGCTTGCAAACGGCAGTGATAAAGACCTGGAGGATTACTATGCCATTTCCAAGGCGGAATTAATTGTGGCGGCGGATTTTGACGATGTGGTGAACCGGGAGGCGGTCTACCAGCTTATGGTCGGATGCCGGGAGAAGGACTACCCGGCGCTGCTCGAGGGCGCAGACGGAGCTAAAATCGCCGCGTGGTGGGACCGGGCGGCGGATATTATTCCGGCGGCAGGAGGAAAAGGAAGAGGCATCAGGAAAGTTCTTGAACATTTCCGGCTGGACGCGGCAGATGCGGCCGCATTTGGGGACGGCAACAATGATATTGAAATGTTTCAGGCTGTCGGCACAGGTGTGGCTATGGAAAATGCATCAGAGCAGCTGAAGGCGGAAGCAGACGAGGTCTGCGGCCATGTGGCGGAGGACGGCATTTATTATTACTGCCTGGAGCGGGGGATGATATGACCTGCCGTTACAGTCCGTATCTAACCGCCGCCCTGCAAGCGCACAGTAACGGCCTGCCGCCTGAAAACATAAAGATTTTCTTAACCAGGTTGTCCGCCCGGGAAACATGTGCTATCCTGTATTTGCAGACCTGCATAGAAGCATAATTCCTTATGCGGCGGAATAAAAGCATAGAAGAACCGGCAATACTTTAACAGGCGGTTAGGAGGAAACATGAAACTTGATAAAGAAAATATGAGGAAGATGAGGCAGCTGATCCTCTTTACGGTCATTATATTGATCGCTCTGTGGAACTATGAGATGATCTTCGGCGCGATCCGTTTTGCCTTCGGGATCATCTTTCCGTTTCTGCTCGGCGGCGGGATCGCGTTCGTACTGAATGTGCCGATGAGTTTTTTTGAGGAAAAGCTGTTTTATAACCGGTATCTCAAGGATAAAAAGATAGCAAACCGGATCGCGCGGCCGGTCAGCCTTGTGCTGACGATCGCCGTCCTGATCGGCGTCATAGTCCTTGTGATGTTCGTCGTGATCCCGGAGCTGACCAAGACAGTCATTTCACTTGGAAAGACGATCCAGACGTTTATTCCGGAAGCACAGCGTTTCCTTGAGGAGCTGTTCACGGACAACAGTGAGGTGAGGGCATGGCTCGAAGGGCTGAACCTGAATCTCGACCAGCTTGTGGATCAGGCGGTCTCCTTTTTCCAGAACGGCGCAGGCAACATTCTGAACTCGACCATGTCGGCCATTGGGTCGATTGTAAGCGGCGTCACAACTTTTGTTATCGCGTTTGTCTTTGCATGTTATGTGCTCCTGCAGAAGGAAAAACTGAGAGTGCAGGTGCAGAAGGTGCTGTATGCATTTCTTCCCGACGGCAGGGTGGAATCTATTCTTGGAGTCTGTTCCCTGACGGCAAAGACGTTCTCCAGCTTTCTTGCGGGGCAGTGTGTTGAGGCACTGATACTGGGGACGATGTTTTTTGTTGTGATGAGCGTCATCAATATGCCGTATGCCCTCCTGGTCGGCGTGCTCATCGCATTCACGGCGCTGATCCCCATTTTCGGCGCATTTATCGGATGCTTTGTGGGCGCATTCCTGATCCTTATGGTGGATCCGCTGCAGGCGCTGATCTTTGTGGTCATGTTCCTGGTGCTTCAGCAGATCGAGGGAAATTTTATTTATCCGAAGGTGGTCGGAAGCTCGGTAGGGCTCCCGTCGATATGGGTGCTTGCCGCGGTTACCATCGGCGGCAGCCTGATGGGCGTCGTGGGAATGCTTATCTTTATCCCGATCGTTTCCGTGATTTATACACTGTTCCGATCCAGCGTGTATAAGAGGCTGGGGAAAAAGCATAAATATGAAGCGGAAGAGAGCGCGGCGCAGACAGAAGAGAGGCAGGACGTTTGACAGATTATTACCGGAAAAGACTTGACTTGTATCCTTTCGGCGTGGTACAATACTACGGCGAATGGAAGTTAGGTCTTTTTTTTATGCCTAAAAACAGATGGCTTCGCAACCATCAGTAACACGTAGTGAATATCTTAAAAGCGAGGTGGAAGTTGTGCGCACAAGAATCACATTGGAGTGTACGGAATGCAAGAACCGTAATTACAACATGACAAAGGATAAGAAAGCTCATCCGGAACGCATGGAGACGAAGAAGTACTGCCGGTTCTGTAAATCACACACACTGCACAAGGAAACGAAGTAGTCGTCGGGAGGAAGTGGAAGAATGGCTGAGAATACGAAAACTCAGAAAAAGAGCTGGTTCAAGGGACTCCAGGCAGAGTTTAAGAAGGTTATCTGGCCGGACAAGAAGACGCTTGCAAGACAGACCACTGCAGTAGTTGCAGTGTCCGTAGTACTCGGCGCGTTGATCGCAGTGGTCGATGTGATCCTGAGATACGGAATTGACTTTTTGGTGAAATAGTTGACCGCAGCAGAAAGGTGATTGTATGTCAGAGGCAAAATGGTATGTGGTTCATACCTATTCCGGGTATGAAAACAAAGTGAAGACGAACATTGACAAGGCGATCGAGAACCGACACATGGAGGATCAGATCCTTGAGGTCCGCGTTCCCATGGAAGAGGTCGTTGAATTGAAAAACGGCGTCCAGAGGACGGTTCAGAGGAAGATGCTTCCGGGTTATGTTATGATTCATATGATCATGAATGACGACACTTGGTATGTTGTCAGAAATACCCGCGGCGTTACCGGGTTTGTAGGACCGGGATCCAAGCCTGTCCCGCTGGAGGACAGCGAGATGGAGAACCTCGGCATCAAGCGCGACGACGTAGTCGTTGACTTCGGAGTCGGGGATACCATTACTGTTTTAAGCGGCGCATGGGAAGGCACGGTCGGCGTTGTTCAGAGCATGAACGAGCAGAAGAAGAGCCTGTCGATCAATGTTGAGCTGTTTGGCCGAGAGACTCCGGTTGAACTTAGTTTTTCAGAAGTGAAAAAAATGGATTAAGAATGAGTGGGAGGGAGCGATCCCGCCAATACCACAAGGAGGTAATTTAAAATGGCAAAAAAAGTAGAAGGTTATATCAAATTACAGATTCCTGCCGGCAAGGCAACTCCGGCACCACCGGTTGGACCTGCACTCGGACAGCACGGTGTAAATATCGTTGAATTTACAAAGCAGTTTAACGCGAGAACGGCAGATCAGGGAGATCTGATCATTCCTGTTGTTATCACTGTTTACAATGACAGAAGCTTCAGCTTCATCACAAAGACACCGCCGGCAGCAGTTCTTATCAAGAAAGCCTGCAAGATCAAATCCGGTTCAGGCGTGCCGAACAAGAACAAGGTTGCTACGATCACAAAAGAGCAGTTAAAAGAGATCGCTGAGACAAAGATGCCGGACCTGAACGCTGCTACAGTTGAGGCGGCTATGAGCATGGTGGCAGGAACATGCCGTTCCATGGGTGTCGTTGTAGAGGAATAGAGCACTGACAGTAAATTCACGAAACAGGTGGGAGGGGCAAGATCCCGCGAATACCACAAGGAGGTTATTATAAAATGAAACGAGGAAAGAAATATATCGAAGCTGCGAAACAGATCGAAAGAGGAAATCTTTACGACAAGGAAGAAGCAGTTGCATTAGTGAAAAAGGTAGCGACAGCAAAGTTTGACGAGACGATCGAAGCTCACATCAGAACAGGATGTGACGGACGTCACGCTGATCAGCAGATCCGCGGTGCGGTAGTTCTTCCGCACGGAACAGGTAAGAAGGTCCGCATCCTTGTATTTGCAAAAGACGCAAAGGCAGAGGAAGCAAAGGCGGCAGGCGCTGACTTCGTAGGCGGAGACGAGCTGATCCCGAAGATCCAGAACGAAGGATGGCTGGACTTTGATGTTGTAGTTGCTACACCGGACATGATGGGCGTTGTAGGACGTCTCGGACGTGTACTCGGACCGAAGGGTCTCATGCCGAACCCGAAGGCCGGAACAGTTACAATGGACGTGACAAAGGCGATCAACGACATCAAGGCTGGTAAGATTGAGTACAGACTGGACAAGACAAACATTATCCATGTGCCGATTGGAAAAGCTTCCTTCACAGAGGAGCAGTTAGCGGACAACTTCCAGACGCTTATCGATGCAATCAACAAGGCAAGACCGGCAGCTGTTAAGGGACAGTTCCTTAAGAGCGTGACTCTTACATCCACAATGGGACCTGGCGTTAAGGTCAATCCGATGAAGCTTGCATAATTGCATAATAAAATGGTGACAAGAGGAAACCTGCTTTAAGGGTTTCCTCTTTTTCTGCCTAAAGGGATAAAAGAGGCAATTTTTTTAAATAGATGCGCAAATTTTGATAATGATGTCTGCCCGCCGCAAGGCTATAATTTGTACGAGAGAATAAGGCAGACTGCTATTATGTGTTTTATGATCGAGAGCAGGATTCGGAAAAGAGGACGGTGTTTTTATGAAAACAGGATGCAGCATGGACTTGTCCGGCATATGGCGTTTTGAGATGGCGGCAAAAGAGGACGCGGGGAAATTGTGCGAAACGGTCAAGCTCCCGGGAAGCATGGACGGGAACGGGAAAGGAATTGACAATACAGCAAATATTTCACCCACATATCTGAACCGGGATCACATATATTCAGGACCGGCCGTCTATCAGAGGGAGATTCATATTCCGGCTGAATGGGAGGGGAAAAGCGTCGTCCTCTTCCTGGAACGGACGAGAAAGACAAGAGTGTGGATCGATGAGACTCCTATCGGCGGCGGGCAGCAGAAGAGCTACACAGCGCCGCATGTCTATGATCTCACCGGCTTTGTGCAGGCAGGAGAGGAACATACGCTGACTGTTGAAGTGGATAATTCTCCGAAAGGTCTGCCGGAGGCAATGTATACGACCTTTGAAAAGGATTTCCCGTGGGGACATATGGTCAGCGAACATACACAGACGAACTGGAATGGGATACTTGGCGAGATGAGGCTGACCGCGTTCCCGGAGGTGTATATCGCAGATCTGCAGATCCGTCCCGATACGGACAGGAAGACTGCCTGTGTGAGGGCAAAGATCAGACGCGGCAGAA
>CALWQS010000020.1 GCA_944383745.1 uncultured Mediterraneibacter sp.
GCTACATGGTGCGGCCCGTGCAGGTCGGAAATGCCGGATATCCAGAAGCTCTACGAGGAGTATTCTGCCCAGGGCGAGACGGCGGAGGTCGTCATCCTCGGCGCTACTGCGCCGGGGATGGGCCAGGAGGGAAGCTGGGATGAGATTGCCGGGTTCATGGAAGAAAACGGGTACACATATCCGGTTCTGATGGACACAGAATATGAAATGTTCAGCTGGTACGGCATCTCGGCATTCCCGACTACCTTCATGATAGACAAAGAAGGGTATATCTACGGCTATGTGCCGGGGCAGATGACGGAGGAAATTATGAGGAGCATCATTGAGCAGACGTTGGGAAGTTAGCGGTTTTTGCCTGAGCGGCAGTAACGCGGCAGCATATTTTTTATTATGATCTGAAGGGAGAAATGAAATGAAAGTATTGGTAGTGGTTGATATGCAGAATGATTTTATCGACGGTTCCCTTGGAACTGCGGAGGCAGAAGCGGCTGTGCCGGCTGTGATGGAGAAGATCCGCGGTTTTGAAGGGAAGATCATTGCAACAAGAGACACGCACGGCGCAGATTATCTGGATACTGCGGAGGGAAAGCATCTCCCGGTTGTACACTGCGTGAAGGGCACGGAAGGATGGAAGATCCGGAAAGAGATCGATTCGCTCCTGGAGGAAAAAGGGGCTGTCAGGATCGATAAGCCGACCTTCGGAAGCACAGAACTGGGCGAGTATGTAAAGCGGCTGAATGCGGAGGAGCCTCTGGAGGAGATTATCCTGATCGGCGTGTGCACGGATATTTGTGTGATCTCCAATGCACTCCTGCTGAAAGCGAATCTGCCGGAGGTCCCAATCAGCGTGGACGCCTCATGCTGCGCAGGGGTGACCCCGGAGAGCCATGAACGCGCGCTGGAGGCGATGCGGCCCTGCCAGATTGAGATCCGATAGAAACTATGGCAGATTTCCTGAAATGATGGTACAATATAGAGCATCGGAGCGGAAAAAGTACGAAGAAGAGGAAGCAGGGAGTTTTTACCTGTGAAAGAACTGTGAATACAAGTTTATGAAGGATCGGGAAAGGAGATCATGACATGGAGAGCTACATGGAGATGCTTGCCGGACTTGCGAAGAAAGCTTCAGCGGATGCGGCAAAGCTGGGAACGGATGCAAAGAACAGAGGACTGCTGGCGGTAGCTGACGAGCTGATCGCACAGCAGGAGGCGATTCTGGAAGAGAATAAGAAGGATGTGGAAGCCGCACAGGCGAAAGGGACAAAGCAGTCCCTGATCGACAGGCTTGCGCTCTCGGAGAAGAGGATCGAAGATATGGCGGAGGGACTCCGCCAGATTGCTGCACTGGATGACCCGATCGGAGAAGTGCTTTATATGAAGACGCGTCCCAACGGTCTCCGGATCGGTCAGAAGAGGGTGCCGCTGGGGGTAATCGGTATTATCTATGAGTCACGCCCGAATGTGACGGCGGACGCTTTCGGCCTCTGCTTTAAGACGGGAAACGCGTCGATCCTGCGGGGCGGAAGCGATGCGATCCATTCCAATCAGGCGATTGTGCGCGCGGTGAAGGCAGGACTTCGGAAGGAGAAGCTTCCGCAGGATCTTATCCTTCTGGTAGAGGATACAAGCCGTGAGGTAGTTAATGAAATGATGAAAATGCATGGGCGGATTGATGTCCTAATCCCAAGAGGAGGAGCGGGGCTGATCGCGAATGTAGTCCAGAACAGTACAGTGCCGGTGATCGAGACCGGAACAGGCAACTGCCATATCTATGTGGATGCCTCGGCAGATCCTGCGATGGCGGCAGATATTGTGGAGAATGCCAAGACGCAGAGGATGGGGGTGTGCAATGCATGTGAGTCGCTTGTTGTCCATTCTGCGGCGGCGCCGGATGTGCTGCCCCGCATCGTGTCGAAGCTGAAGGCACATGACGTGGAGATACGCGGCGATGAGCGGGCGCGCGCGGTCAGTCCGGAGATCATCCCGGCATCGGAAGAGGACTGGGGAACAGAATATCTGGACGCTGTCATTTCCGTGAAGATCGTTGACTCGATTGATGAAGCGATCGCCCATATCAATAAATATAATACCGGACATTCCGAGTCTATCATCACGAAGGATTATAATAATGCCCTGCAGTTTCAGGATGAGATCGATGCGGCGGCAGTGTATGTGAACGCATCGACGCGGTTTACGGATGGATTTGAGTTCGGTTTCGGCGCCGAGATCGGGATCAGTACTCAGAAGCTCCATGCAAGGGGACCGATGGGGCTGGAAGCTCTCACAACAACAAAATATATCATATTCGGAAACGGACAGATCAGAAAGTAGGATTATACAGCGGTGTGCAGGAGGAACAATCCCCCGGCACACCGCTGTTTTTGAAAAAATATAAATTTTTATTGCATAATATGCATAAAAGATGTATTATTATGCAAGTGACAATTACGAGAAACTCTTTACTTCTTTAAAAATGTGGTATATGATTATCAGATGTAATTTGCACTTTGACTGGGAAAGGAATGAATGACAGATGATAAAAGCTGGAATTATCGGGGCCACCGGCTATGCAGGCGGCGAGCTTGTCCGAATATTGACAAGGCATAAAGATACAGAGATCAAATGGTATGGGTCAAGAAGCTATATTGACAAAAAGTACGCGGACGTATATCAGAATATGTTTCAGATTGTGGATGCGGTATGCATGGACGACAACATGGAAGAACTGGCGTCCCAGGTGGATGTCATTTTCACGGCGACGCCTCAGGGCCTGTGCGCATCTCTTGTGAATGAAGATATCCTCTCGAAGACGAAGATCATCGATTTGAGCGCTGATTTCCGTCTCAAGGATGTGAAAGTGTACGAGGAGTGGTACAAGATCGAGCACAAGGCGCCGCAGTTTATCGGCGAGGCAGTTTACGGCCTCTGCGAGATCAACCGGGAGAGCGTGAAGACGGCAAGGCTCGTGGCGAACCCGGGCTGCTATACGACGTGTTCGATCCTGACGGCATACCCGCTGGCAAAGGAAGGGCTGATCGATATGAGCACATTGATCATCGATGCAAAATCCGGCACCTCCGGCGCCGGAAGAGGCGCGAAGCTGCCGAATCTCTTCTGCGAGGTGAATGAAAATATCAAGGCATACGGTGTGGCGTCCCACAGACATACGCCTGAGATTGAAGAGCAGCTTGGCTATGCGGCGGGCGAAGAGGTCGTCCTGAATTTTACGCCCCACCTTGTCCCGATGAACAGAGGAATCCTCGCGACAGAGTACGCGAAGCTGAAAAAGGATGTGAGCTGGGAGGATGTGAAGGCAGTCTACGACAAGTACTATGCATCAGAAAAGTTCGTGCGCGTGCTCGGCAGAGATGTGTGCCCTGAGACAAAATGGGTGGAAGGCAGCAATTACGTGGATATCGGATTCAAGATTGATCCAAGGACGAACCGGATTATTATGATGGGTGCCATTGATAATCTGGTGAAAGGCGCGGCAGGCCAGGCAGTACAGAATATGAATCTGATGTTCGGGCTGGACGAGAGCGAAGGACTTGATTTAGTCCCTATGTTTCCATGATCGGGGACGTAGTAAAATTCAATTCTGCTACGTCCCCAATTGCAGTTTGCTGTGTCCCTAAATGAGGATTGCTGTGTCCCAAAATGAAAAACACGGTGTCCCAAAGTGAAGGATTCTGTCTTTTCCGGCAGAAGAATGGAGACGAGAATAGTATGATACGAGTAATGACAATAGATGACTATGATGAGGTGTACGCGCTGTGGAAGAAGATCAAGGGGTTCGGAATCCGCAGTATTGACGATTCGAGAGAAGGAGTGGACAGATTTCTCAGGCGAAATCCAACTACCAGTGTAGTTGCCGAGGAGGATGGACATATTGTAGGAAGCATCCTCTGCGGGCATGACGGCAGAAGAGGATGCCTCTACCATGTCTGTGTGGATGAAACGCATCGGCGCAGGGGGATCGGAAGGGATATGGTGGTCCATGCGATGAGAGCGCTGAAGGATGAACATATCAATAAGGTTTCGCTGATCGCATTTACGAAGAATGATATCGGAAATGCATTCTGGAATACGATTGGATGGACAGAAAGACTCGACCTCAATTACTATGATTTTACACTGAACGAGGAAAACATCACGGCATTTAACGAGCAGTAGAAAAAAGAAAACAGGCACGGGATACGGGCGTGTTTTCTGTATACAGAGCAGGAAAGGAAAAAGAAGATGGAAATAATAAAAGGCGGCGTGACTGCGGCGAAGGGATTTGAGGCGGCGGCTGCGGCAGCAGAGATCAAATATCAGGGGCGCACAGACATGGCGCTCATTTACAGTAAAAAGCCCTGCAGGACAGCAGGAACATTTACGACAAACGTGGTAAAGGCAGCGCCGGTGAAGTGGGATAAATGCGTAGTTGACAGCAAGGTGAGATCCCAGGCGGTGATCGTTAATTCGGGGATCGCAAACGCATGTACAGGCGCCGAGGGCATGGAGTACTGCCGCGAGACAGCGGAGGAAGCGGCGAAAATCCTCGGGATCGATGCGGAGGGCGTGCTGATCGGATCCACAGGAGTGATCGGGATGCAGCTCCCTATAGACAGGATCAAAGCAGGAATTGCGAAACTGGCGGAAGTAAGGAGCGCAGATCTTGAAAAAGGCACGGAGGCTGCGAAGGCCATTATGACTACTGACACAAGAGAGAAAGAAGCTGCTGTCCGGCTTGAGATCGGCGGTAAAACAGTGACGGTCGGAGGCATGGCAAAGGGATCAGGTATGATCCATCCCAATATGTGTACGATGCTTTCCTTCATCACAACAGACGCAAAGATTTCGAAGAAAGCGCTTCAGGCTGCACTGAGCGCCGATGTAGAGGACACTTATAATATGATTTCCGTGGACGGAGATACATCGACGAATGATACGGTGCTCCTTCTGGCAAACGGCATGGCAGGCAATGACAAAATAAAGATCGGGACGCCGGAGTTCGAGCAGTTTAAGGAAGCGCTCCATTATATCAACGAGACTCTTGCAAAAAAAATGGCGGGAGACGGAGAAGGGGCGACCGCGCTGTTCGAGGCAAAGATTATTGGCGCGAAGACGAAGGAACAGGCGAAGACACTGGCAAAATCCATTGTCTGTTCAAATCTTACCAAGGCGGCGATCGCCGGGCATGACGCCAACTGGGGAAGGATACTCTGCGCGATGGGATATTCCGGGGCAGAGTTCGATCCGGAGAAAGTAGATCTGTATTTTGAAAGTGCGGCTGGAAAGCTGAAGATCATTGAAAATGGGACTGCTGTGGATTACAGCGAGGAAAAGGCAACGGAAATTTTATCAGAACCTGAAGTGACCGCTGTCGCCGACATCAAAGAAGGAAACGCAGAGGCGGCGGCATGGGGCTGCGACCTGACACATGGATATATAGATATTAATGCAGATTATCGCAGCTGATCGGAACTTTAACCATAATCTATTTGAGTAAAAATGTTCAAAAAGGGACAGGGCAAAATTCAATTTGGGACACACTGAACCTCAATTGGGGACGTAGCAGAATTGAATTTTACTACGTCCCCGAAGGAGGTTAGTATGAATAAGAATATGCAGCAATATCTGGACAAGGCGGAGGTCCTGATCGAGGCTCTGCCGTACATCCAGCGTTTTAACCGCAAGATCATCGTTGTAAAATACGGCGGCAGCGCCATGGTGGATGAGAGCCTGAAAAAGCGGGTTGTAGAGGATGTCACGCTGCTCAAGCTTGTAGGATTCAAGCCGATCATCGTACACGGCGGCGGCAAGGAAATCAGCAAATGGGTCGGCAGAGTAGGGATGGAGCCCCAGTTTATCAACGGACTCAGGGTGACCGATGCAGATACAATGGAGATCGCCGAGATGGTGCTCGGAAGAGTGAACAAGAGCCTTGTGCAGCTCGTGGAAGAGCTGGGCGTGCGCGCGATTGGAATCAGCGGAAAGGACGGCGGCCTCCTGAAGGTAGATAAGAAATACTCCGGCGGCCAGGACATCGGATATGTGGGAGAGATAAAGAAAGTCAACGCGCAGATCCTGTTCGACCTGCTTGAGAAAGATTTCCTGCCGATCGTCTGCCCTGTGGGTCTGGACGATGACTTTAATACATATAATATCAATGCAGACGACGCGGCGTGTGCTATTGCGCGCGCAGTGCAGGCGGAAAAACTGGCGTTCCTCACAGATATCGAGGGCGTATACAAAGATCCGAATGATTCCGACACACTGATCTCAGAGCTCCGTGTGGATGAAGCGCAGGAGTTGATGAAAGACGGATATATTGGCGGAGGGATGCTCCCGAAGCTTCAGAACTGCATCGATGCCATCGAGAGCGGCGTATCCAGGGTGCATATCCTGGACGGCAGGATTCCGCACTGTCTTCTCCTTGAGATCTTTACGAACAAAGGAATCGGAACAGCAATACTAAACAACAAAGAAAGCAGGTATTATCATGGTGAACAGTAAGATACAGGCGGCTGAGGAAAATCTGATCCATGTGTACAACCGTTTCCCGATTGTGCTGGATCACGGCGAGGGAATGTATTTGTATGACACAGAGGGAAAAGAATATCTTGATTTTGCGGCAGGATTCGCCGTCTGCGGGCTCGGCTACGGCAACAGAGAGCTGAACGAGGCGCTGAAGGCACAGATCGATAAATTATATCATACATCGAATTTATATTACCACGAGAGCTGCGGCGCGGCCGCAGAAGCGCTGAACAGGATCTCCGGCATGGACAGGGTGTTTTTCACCAACAGCGGCGGCGAGGCAAACGAGGGCGCGCTGAAAGCGGCGAGACGGTATGCCTATACAAAAAAGACCGGGCGGTATGAGATCATTGCCATGGAGAACTCCTTCCACGGAAGAAGCATCGGGGCAGTGTCCGTGACCGGACATGACGACTACAGGAAGCCCTTTGAGCCGCTTCTGCCCGGCGTTAAATTCGCGAAGCTGAATGATCTGGACAGTGTGAAAGCCCTGGTCAGCGACAAGACCTGCGCCATCATTCTGGAGCCGCTTCAGGGAGAGGGAGGCATCAATCCTGCATCGCAGGAGTTCATGGAAGGCATCCGGCAGATCTGCGATGAAAATGATATCCTTATGATCTGCGACGAGGTTCAGTGCGGCATGGGCAGGACCGGCAGTATGTTTGCATGGCAGGGCTTCGGCGTGAAGCCGGATATCCTCACGATGGCGAAAGCGATCGGAAACGGGATCCCGGTGGGCGCGTTCGCGATGACAGAGGAGGTCGCGAAATACTCTCTCAAGCCCGGCGACCACGGCGCAACCTACGGAGGCAATCCCCTTGCATGCACAGCGGTGAAGAAGGTGATCGAGATCTTTGAGAAGGAAGATATCATCGGGCATGTAAATAAAGTGGCGCCGTATCTGACAAAACGCCTGGATGAGCTTGTGCAGGAAGTCGGCTGTGTGGCAGAGCGGAAAGGAAAAGGGCTGATGCAGGGCATTGTTCTGACAAAACCGGTGGCGGAGGTGAACAGCCGCGCCATAGAGGAAGGGCTTCTCGTGATCCAGGCGCACGGCAATGTGCTCCGTTTCGTACCGCCGCTTATTGTGGAAGAAAAACATATCGACGAGATGATCGATAAGCTGCGAAGAGCTCTGGCATAGCATAGAGCGCGGATATAGAGAGTGAGAATAGAAAACCATTCATCGGACATACTATCTGAAAAGCAGGCAGGAACTGCATGGAGGTAAGGAAGATGATTGGTTTTTTCATTGCGCTTTTGTCAGGTTCTCTTATGAGCATACAGGGAGTGTTCAACACTCAGGTCACCAAGACAACAGGCGTATGGGTCAGCAACGGCTGGGTGCAGCTGTCCGCATTTGCCGTCTGTTTTGCCGTATGGCTTTTTACAGGGCGGGACAGCGTGACGGCGATCGCAAAGGTGGAGCCCAGGTATATGCTTCTGGGCGGCGCTGTCGGCGCGTTCATCACATGGACAGTGATCAAGAGCATTGACGCGCTGGGACCGGCGAGATCCGCACTTCTGATCGTAATCGCGCAGCTCGCCGTTTCCTATCTGATTGAGCTGTTCGGACTGTTCGGGATGGAGCGGGAACCTTTTGACTGGAGAAAGCTGGGCGGGCTGATACTGGCAGTCATCGGCATCGTGATCTTTCAGTGGGAATAAAATGTAATAATCCTGTAACAAAACGTCAGATCCGTAACAAAGCTGTAAATGTCTATTGTAATTCTGATAAAAATTCGTTACAATGATACTGTCCGGCATAAAGGGGTAGCTCACAGCCTGCAGACTGTGAGGAAAAAATGCAAGACAATTTAAGGAAAACAGCAGGATTCTGTCTCATCCTGTTCCTGCTGATTGTGACAGCGGGCTGTGCCCGCAAGGAGGACGACGGACTGCAGGAGATTTCACTCGAAGCGGAATCCACAGGAGAGTCAGCGGACAGCGGAGCAGATGCAGAGGATACGTCGTCGGAAGAAGGCGGGGCGCCATCCGCACAGGAGGCGGCAGAGAAGAAAGTTTTTGTATATGTGTGCGGGGCGGTGAATGCGCCGGGAGTATATGAAGTAGAAAGTGATTCGCGGGTATTTGAGGCGATCGAGCTTGCGGGAGGCGTTACAGCAGAGGCGGTTCCGGAGCTGATCGATCAGGCGAGAACCGTGACAGACGGAGAGCGGATCTATGTGCCGAACCGCGAGGAAGCGGAGACGGGCGGCACAGAGGGGCTGGGAACGAAAGCAGCCGGTATTTTGGACGGAAAGAAAAAGATAAATATTAATACAGCCGGAAAAGATGAACTCATGGAGCTGACCGGGATCGGGGAAGCGAAGGCGGAGAGTATCCTTAAATACAGGGAAGAGCATGGAAGCTTCCAGAGTATTGAGGAGCTGATGCAGATCGAGGGCATCAAGGAAGGCGTATTTAATAAGATAAAGGATGATATTACAATATAGCGATAGCAGCGGGAAGTCAGGTAACGAGGAGTATGAGTAAAAAAATATTAGTAGTGGATGATGAAAAATTGATAGTAAAGGGGATCCGCTTCAGCCTGGAACAGGAAGGCATGGAAGTCGACTGCGCCTACGACGGAGAGGAAGCGCTGGAATATGCGAAGAACTGCGAGTATGATCTTGTTCTTCTGGACGTCATGCTTCCGAAACTGGACGGCTTTCAGGTATGTCAGCAGATACGCGAGTTTTCGGATATGCCGATCGTCATGCTCACTGCAAAGAGCGAGGATATGGACAAGATACTCGGGCTGGAATACGGAGCAGACGATTATATCACAAAGCCCTTTAACATTCTTGAGGTGAAGGCGAGGATCAAGGCGATCATGCGGCGCACCTCCAAGAGGAAGGAGCCTGCCGGGAGTCCGGTTCTCGTAAAGGGCAATATGAAGATCGACTGCGAGAGCAGAAGAGTATTTATCGGAGAGCGGGAGATCAACCTTACAGCGAAGGAGTTTGACGTGCTGGAGCTGCTTGCGATGAATCCGAATAAGGTTTACAGCAGGGAGAATCTCCTGAACCTGATATGGGGATATGATTATCCGGGAGACGCGAGAACGGTCGACGTACACATCCGGCGCCTGAGAGAAAAGATCGAGATGAATCCAAGCGAGCCGAAATATGTACATACAAAGTGGGGAGTGGGTTATTATTTCCAGGGGTAAGAGTCAATTCAAATTCAAGGATAAGATCTTCAGAAATCTGCGCTTCCGCGTCATCCTGCTCGTGATGCTTGCAGGGCTCGTCCCCTGCCTTGCATCACTCTTCGGGATTGCAAAAATTTATGAATCCCGTGCAGTGGATCTTCAGACGGCAGAAATCCAGAATCAGTGCACAATCCTATGTAATCAGCTGAATACTTACAATTATCTTGAGGACACCTCATCAGAGGTAATCAATGCGAATCTGATGCAGATGACGGCGATCTATAACGGGCGCGTTATGGTGATCGACGAAAATCTGAAAGTGGTCAAAGATACATACAGCCTGGACGAAGGCAAGACAGACGTCTCGGAGAATGTGATCCGCTGTATGAGAGGTGAGAGCAGCAGTTATTACGACAAGAAGAACCGCTATATCGAAGTCGCGGCGCCGATCAGCGAAGCCGGCGGAGAGAAGGTACTGGGCGTGATGCTGGCGAGTGTTTCCACTGACAGCATCGAGGATGCGGTGAATATTGTGTATACGATAGGCGGTTCTATCATCGGCATTCTTATGATTCTTCTGGCAGCAGTCAGTGTTTTTGCGGCGGACAGAGTTGTCCGTCCGCTTCACAGGATCACTGCGGCGATCGAGAGCGTTACAGAAGGATACAGCGATGATGTGCTTCATGAGGACACGTTTACAGAGACAAAGCAGATGAGCGAAGCGTTTAATAAAATGCTGGGCAGGCTTAAGCTGCTGGATGAGTCGAGGGAAGAGTTCGTCTCCAATGTGTCCCATGAGCTGAAGACTCCGATGACATCCATGAAGGTGCTGGCAGATTCTCTGCTGGAGCAGGAAAACGTGCCTGTTGAGATGTATCAGGAGTTTATGGCGGATATTGCCAAGGAGATAGACAGGGAGAACCAGATTATTACAGACCTTCTCTCCCTTGTGAAGATGGACAAGACGGGGCAGAACATCAACATCCGTTCCGTCAATATCAATGAGCTGCTGGAACAGATTTTGAAGCGGCTCAAGCCGATTGCAGAAATGAAGAATGTGGAGATGGTCATGGAAAGCTTCCGGCCCGTTTCAGCGGAGATTGATGAGACTAAGTTTTCGCTGGCGGTCTCAAACCTGGTGGAGAATGCCGTCAAATATAACCACGACAACGGCTGGGTGCATGTATCGCTGAATGCGGACCACAAATATTTTTATATTAAGGTGGAGGATTCGGGGATCGGAATCCCCGAGGAGGACCAGGCGCATATTTTTGAGCGGTTCTACCGTGTGGACAAGTCTCACTCCAGGGAGATCGGCGGCACCGGGCTGGGACTCGCAATTGCGAGAAACGCGGTGATTGTACACAGAGGTTCGATCAAGGTACACAGCACCGAGGGGGAAGGCACAACGTTTACGGTGAGAATCCCACTCATCTATGTGGCGTCATAAGGGAGGCGGGAAAAATGAAGAAGAGATTAAGGATTATTTCTTTTGCGGCCGTTTTCTGCATGCTGCTGACGCTTTCCGCATGTGCCGGCCGGACAGATGTGGAAAAAGCAGATTTCTGCATCTACGGCCTCAACGCTGACCGGACCGGGCTGGTCAAGGTTCCCTGCGATATTTCCCGGGAAGAAGCAGGAGAAGCGGCGGCAGCAGTGCTGGAGGAACTGAAAAAAACTTCGGATGAGATCGAGTATTCCGCAGCTGTCCCGGAGAATGTGGAAGTGCAGGGATGCGAGCTGAAGGGCAGCATCCTCGATGTTGATTTCAGCAAAGAATACCTGGAGATAGAAAATCTGGAAGAAAAGCTTGTGAGGGCGGCTGTCGTCCAGTCGCTGCTCGGGATTGAAGGGATTGACGGCGTAACGTTTACAGTCGACGGAGTTCCCCTGAAGGACAGAGAGGGATATCTGGTCGGCCTCATGAATGAGGACGATTTTGTGGAAAATACAGGGTCGTCACCGAGCTCTTATCAGACAGACACGCTGACGCTTTATTTTGCGAACAGCACGGGAGACAAGCTGGTCAGACAGCAGATGGATGTGAGATACAGCAGCAATATTTCCAAAGAAAAGCTGATCGTGGAAAAACTGATGCAGGGACCGTCGGGCGGGAATGCATACCCGACGATCAATCCGGATACGAATCTTTTGAGCGTGGCTTCCAAGGACGGCATCTGTTATGTCAATTTTGACAGTACGTTTCTGACGAGCACATATGATATCGTGCCGGAGCTTACGATATACTCTATTGTGAACTCTCTTGTCGAGGGGACGGGGGCAGTCCAGGTACAGATTACGATAAATGGAGAGTCCAATGCAAAGTATATGGAGAGCGTAGATCTTTCTAAGCCGCTTCCGGCAAATATGGATTGGGTCGCAGTCGAAGAACATGAATGATAAAACGGCCATTATGCACGGCATGCCTGATTTTCCTCATCATACAGGCCGTCCGTGTTTTCGGGTTAAAAAGTGCAGAGGAGCTTCAGCCGTCTGCACTGGAGAAGGCTGTGACGGAGGGGACCCGGCTGTCCCTTACCGGCACAGTCTGTAAAAAAGAGGAAAAAGAAAAAGTTACGGCTGTCTTTCTAAAGGACAATGCCGTTTTTGTCAGAGAAGACCACATCAATGAGTCAAAGCTTCTTGTTTATGTCGAACAGAGTCCAGAACTGGAAAAAGTAAAAATAGGAAACAGGATCCGGGTCGAGGGCGAAGTGTCTCTTTTCGGATCCGCGCGCAATCCGGGGAATTTTGACCAGAGATCCTACTATCGGATACAGGGTGTCCATGTGCTCGTATGGGCAGATGAATTAACCGTCGTGTCAGCACAGACTGACAGGGTGAGAGAAGCGCTGTCTGCAATCCGTGCAAGATGGGGAGAACTGCTTGTCCGGCATCTCGGAGAGTATTACGGCGGTACGATGAGCGCAGTTCTGCTCGGGGATAAGGGCGGGCTGGACCCGGAGATGAAGAAGCTGTATCAGAAGAACGGGATCGGGCATCTGCTCGCCATTTCAGGCCTTCACATGTCCTTTATCGGGATGGGGCTGTACGGGCTTCTGCGCCGGATCGGAATCCCCTTCGTCCCGGCGGGAATCGCGGGCGGCGCCGTCCTTGTCCTCTATACGCTGATGATCGGGGCCGGCGTATCCAGCCTGAGGGCGCTGATTATGTTTCTCGTCAGGGTCGGGGCGGATATGGCAGGGAGGGATTATGACCTTCCGACCAGCCTGGCTCTGGCGGCGGCAGTCATCTGCGCATGGCAGCCGCTGTATTTGTCCGATGCCGGATTCCAGCTCTCCTTCGGAGCGATCCTCGGCATGCGGCTGCTCAGCCCGGCTTATGCCGAGCTCCTGGGATGCGGCAGGGGGAAGAAATCCGCGGGAAGGAAGAGGGCGACGGAGAATAAAAAAGGGATGGAGAAAAGGAAGGATGCGTTCGCCGCTGGAATGCAGAGAACCGCTGCTGCCTGCGCGAAGAGCCTGGCGGCCAGCATTGCGGTCAACAGCATGCTTCTTGGTCCGATGCTGTATTTTTATTTTGAGATCCCTCCTTATTCGGTAATCTTGAATATTCTGGTAATCCCAGTCATGCCGCTGGCGATGGGAGCCGGCCTGGGCGGCCTGATGCTCGCTATGGCAGCGGAGCCGGCCGGCGGGGCCGTACTGCAGATCTGCCGCGCTGTCCTCTGGTTCTATGACGTGGTATGTGCAGTTTTCGGCAGCCTGCCGGGAAACCGGGCTGTTGCCGGGAGACCGGGAATACGTCTGCTCGTGTGCTATTATGCGGCGCTCTTTTTGCTGACAGTAATTTTTTTCAGGCTTTCAGAGAGCCGCAGCCTTCTGGAAGAGCGGGGAGAAAAAATGCGGATGGGCAGCGTCCTTCTAAAGGGAACCGGCGCGGCCATGATCGTCTCAGGAGTGATCATGACTGCGGTGTGCAGAGCTGGTTATCGGTCTGCGGATGAGGTGCAGGTGACAGTCCTCGATGTCGGGCAGGGCGACGGGATCTTTGTCAGAGGGCCGTCAGGAGGCAGTTATTTTATCGACGGCGGGAGCAGCGATATCTCGGAAGCGGGAACCTATCGGATCGAGCCGTTCCTCCTGAGCTACGCCGTGGACAGCCTGGATTACGTCATCATTACGCACGGGGATGAGGATCACTGCAGCGGAATCCTTGAGCTGCTGGAGGATCAGGAGATGGGCGTGCGCGTCAGCACGCTTGTGCTGCCGGCGGAAGAGTACAGAGATGAAAAGCTGCAGGAAATCGGACGCACAGCGGCGGAAAACGGCACCCGCGTCGCAGAGATGACGGCGGGGCAGAGCCTGACAGAGGGGGACGGTGATTTTTCAATCGCCTGCCTTGCCCCGGAAACAGGAGCGGGGATCGAGCCCGGCAATGCGGCGTCCCTTGTTCTTGACGTGAGATACGGAAAGTTTGGCATGCTGCTGACCGGCGATGTGGAAGGAACCGGGGAAGAAAAACTCTTAGAAAGCGGAAGGCTGGCTGCATGCCCTGTGCTGAAGGCGGCGCACCACGGCTCGAAAACGTCCGGATCAGAGGAGTTCTTGGAGACGGTAAGACCTTTGGCGGCCGTCATCTCGGCAGGGATCGGGAACCGCTATGGACATCCTCATCCGGAGACGCTGGAACGGCTCCGAAAGATCGGATGCAGCATTTATACTACACAGGAATGCGGCGCCGTCACAATCAGAAGCGACGGCAGGAGCATGACCCTGGAAAGATTTATCCCGGAGGAAGAGAGAGACGGCGTATGATGCTTTTTCAGCGGCAATTCTGACAGCAACTTTGATTTATGAAACTCTTGTCAAAAGGAGGAGGATTCCTATATAATAGAAGAGTTATGAAAAGCTTGAATGAAGATTTGAAAACGGGAAATTTTAAACAGATCTACCTTCTCTACGGAGAGGAGGGCTATCTGAAAAAACAGTATAAAGAGCGGTTTGTCAAGGCGATGCTTCCGGAAGGCGATACAATGAATTATGCCTGCTATGAGGGAAAGAGCACAGATGTAAAGGAGGTCATCGATCTCGCCGAGACGATGCCTTTTTTTGCAGAGCGCAGGCTGATCGTGTTTGAGAACACCGGTTTTTTCAAGAGCGCGGGCTCGGAACTGGCGGATTATATCAAGGATATGCCGGGGACGACGTACTTCATATTTGTAGAAAATGAAGTCGACAAGCGGAGCAGGCTGTACAAGGCGGTGAAGGCGAAAGGACATATCGTCGAGCTGTCCACGCAGGACGAGGGCACACTGAAGCGGTGGATCCAGGGGATCGTCCGCGGAGAGAAGAAGCAGATGTCAGACTCGGCGATCCTTTATTTTCTCGGCAAGGTCGGTACGGATATGGAGAATATCCGAAAGGAGCTGGAGAAGCTGATTTGTTATGCCCTTGACCGGGATACGATCACGAAGGAGGATGTGGATGCGGTCTGTGTGACACAGATCACCAATCACATTTTTGATATGGTGAACGCAGTTGCCGACAAGAATCAGAGGAGAGCCCTCGACCTGTATTATGATCTGATCGCGCTGAAGGAGCCGCCTATGAGGATTCTTTTCCTCATGATCCGACAGTACCGTATCCTGTTCCAGGTGAAGGCGCTTTTAAAGCAGGGATATGGAAGGAAGGAGATCGCGTCGAAGGCGGGACTCCACCCCTTTGCGGCGGGAAAATATATGGAACAGGCAAAGCGGTTCCGGATGAGGGATCTCAGGGAAGTCATGGAGGACGGCGCCGAGATCGAACAGAGAGTGAAGACAGGGCTTCTTGCGGACAGCCTGGCGGCAGAGCTCTTTATTGTGAAATATTCAGGAAAGGCATAGATATTGGAGGAAGAAAAGTGGCAGTAATAGATCAGAATAAAATCAGAAATTTTTGCATCATCGCGCATATCGATCATGGGAAATCCACTCTGGCGGACCGCATCATCGAGATGACGGGACTGCTTACCAGCCGGGAGATGCAGGCGCAGGTCCTGGACAATATGGATCTGGAACGAGAGAGGGGGATCACGATCAAAGCGCAGGCAGTGCGCACGGTCTACAAGGCGGACGACGGTGAGGAATATATTTTCAACCTGATCGATACCCCTGGACATGTGGACTTCAACTATGAGGTATCCCGGAGCCTGGCCGCGTGCGACGGGGCGATCCTTGTTGTAGACGCGGCTCAGGGCGTGGAGGCGCAGACTCTGGCGAATGTCTATCTGGCCCTGGACCACGATCTGGATGTCATGCCGGTTATCAACAAGATCGATCTGCCGAGCGCAGATCCCGACAGGGTGAAGGAAGAGATCGAGGATGTGATCGGGCTCGACGCGGAGGACGCGCCGCTGATCTCGGCGAAGACAGGACAGAATATCCATGAGGTCCTCGAGCAGATTGTGAAAAAGATTCCCGCGCCGGAAGGAGATCCGGACGCACCGCTCAAGGCGCTGATCTTTGATTCTAAATATGACTCCTACAAGGGCGTCATCGTATTCTGCAGGATCAAAGAGGGAACAGTGAAAAAAGGCACGCCGATGCTTATGATGGCTACCGGGGCAAAAGCCGAGGTCGTGGAGGTGGGGACCTTCGGGGCCGGCCAGTTCATCCCCTGCGACGAACTGAGCGCAGGAATGGTCGGATATATCACCGCGAGCCTGAAAAATGTCAAGGAGACCCGCGTCGGAGACACGATCACGAATGCTGAGCATCCGTGTGCGGAGCCTCTGCCGGGATACAAGAAGGTCAACCCAATGGTGTACTGCGGGCTCTACCCTGCCGACGGCGCGAAGTATCCGGACCTGAGAGATGCCCTGGAGAAGCTGCAGCTCAACGACGCGGCACTTCAGTTCGAGGCGGAGACTTCGGTCGCGCTGGGATTCGGGTTCCGCTGCGGATTCCTCGGACTTCTCCATCTGGAGATCATCCAGGAGAGGCTGGAGAGGGAGTACAACCTTGACCTAGTCACGACGGCGCCCAGCGTTATCTATAAGATCCATAAGACGAACGGCGAGGTGATCGACCTGACCAACCCGACGAATATGCCGGACCCGGCGGAGATCGATTATATGGAGGAGCCGATGGTGAAGGCGGAGATTATGGTCACGTCGGAATATATCGGGGCGATCATGGATCTGTGCCAGGAGCGCCGCGGGATATACCAGAGTATGGAATATATTGAAGAGAAGCGGGCTGTCCTCCATTACCATCTTCCGCTCAACGAGATTATCTATGATTTCTTCGACGCGCTGAAGTCCCGTTCCAGAGGATACGCATCCTTTGACTATGAGATGATGGGATACCAGAGATCGGAGCTTGTGAAGCTTGATATCCTGATCAACAAAGAAGAAGTGGACGCGCTGTCCTTCATCGTGTTTGCAGGAAGCGCTTATGAGCGCGGAAGAAAAATGTGTGAGAAACTGAAGCAGGAGATCCCGAGACAGCTCTTTGAGATCCCGATCCAGGCGGCTGTCGGCAGCAAGATCATCGCCCGCGAGACGGTGAAGGCGATGAGAAAGGATGTCCTGGCAAAATGCTACGGGGGAGATATTTCCCGTAAGAAGAAGCTGCTCGAGAAGCAGAAGGAAGGAAAGAAGCGCATGCGCCAGGTGGGCAATGTAGAGATCCCGCAGAAGGCGTTCATGAGCGTTCTGAAACTGGATGATGACTAAGAAAGAGCTTGAGCTTTATGTGCACATTCCGTTTTGCGTGAGAAAATGTGCATACTGCGATTTCCTCTCAGCCCCGGCGGGGGCAGAGGAGCGCGCAGCCTATGTGGACGCGCTCGTAAGAGAGATCCGCAGCCAAAAGGGAAATTTCAGAGAGTACCGTGTGAGCACGGTTTTTCTGGGCGGGGGAACTCCCTCCATTCTGGATGGGGAGGACACCGCCCGTATTTTTGATGCGCTTTTTGACAGTTTCGATATCCGCGGAGACGCAGAGATCACTCTGGAAGCCAATCCGGGCACTGTGACAGAAGAAAAAGCAGCTTCGTGGAAGAAAAGCGGCGTCAACCGCCTGAGCATCGGCCTGCAGTCTGCGGACAACAGAGAGCTGGAGATGCTCGGGCGGATCCATACGTTTGAAGATTTCCTGGATACATGGGAGTCTGTGCGCAGGGCAGGCTTTGACAATGTAAATATCGATCTGATCTCGGCAATTCCGGGGCAGACAGAAGAGAGCTGGGAGCAGACTCTCCGTGCGGCGGCGAAGCTCAACCCGGAGCATCTGTCAGCGTACAGCCTTATTATAGAAGAAGGAACTCCGTTTTTTGACCGATACGGGGAAGACGGCGGCGTAAAGAGTGATGAGAAGAACGGGCGGGAGAAAGGATGGCCGTCCCTGCTCGACGAGGACACGGAGCGGGAGATCTACAGGATGACGGAGCGCATACTGAAGGAGTACGGATATCACAGATATGAGATATCCAACTACGCGAAAGACGGATACGAGTGCCGGCACAATCTCGGATATTGGGAGAGAAAGGAATATCTCGGGCTTGGGCTGGGCGCTGCTTCCCTTGTCGGCGAGCGCCGGTTTCACAATACAGCGGAACTGGAGAAATACATGAGAGTGTTCGGGGACAGAGAACCTGAACGCCCGGCAGTGCTCCCGGACACATTTTCGGGACCGCAGGCGGCAGGAAAAGCAGATCCGGCGGGAAAAGCTGCGGAAGAGATTGAGATCATGACAGAGCAGGATCAGATGGAAGAGTTTATGTTCCTCGGGCTCAGAAAGACAGAAGGAATATCCTGCCTCGAGTTCAGGGAGCGGTTCGGGAAAACGGCGGAAGAAGTGTACGGCAGCCAGATCCGAAAGTTCCTGAGCCTCAATCTGATGGAAAAGGAAGGCGACAGACTCCGGCTGACCGAGCGGGGGCTGGATGTGAGCAACGCTGTGTTCGTAGAGTTTATATCGGATGTGGGATGACAAAGACATAGAAACGCTAAAAATTCCATAAACACGGTTGACAAAAAGAAAACCTGGTGCTATCTTAATATACGAAAGGTGTTAGCACTCAAAAGAAAAGAGTGCTAATAACCGAAGGGACAGAACCTTTTTAAGAGGACTGATCCCGAAAACGCCAAGTTCAGAGATTCAGAAACTATTTCGGAGAGGGGGAAGTGCTGTGGCGGTTGATACGGCGTTAAGCGAGAGAAAGCTTATCATATTAAAAGCCATCATACAGAACTACCTTGAGACGGGGGAGCCGGTAGGCTCGCGGACTCTTACGAAATATACGAATCTGAACCTGAGTTCAGCGACCATCCGGAATGAGATGGCGGATCTGGAAGACTTAGGTTATATCTTCCAGCCCCATACTTCGGCGGGGAGGATTCCCTCCGACAAGGGATATCGGCTGTATGTCGATATGCTGATGGATGAGAAGGAACAGGAGATCACAGAGAGAGAGAACGGGCTGCTGGAGAAGACGGACAAAGTCGAGAAGGTCCTCCGTCAGGCGGCAAAGGTGCTGGCGGCGAATACGAATTATGCCACGATGGTTTCATCTCCGGTGAATAACCGCAACACGCTGAAGTTCATCCAGCTTTCGCAGGTGGATGCGGAACAGATCGTGGCGGTCATCGTTCTCGGCGGGAATGTGATCAAGAATAAAATTATTGAAGTTGGTGAAACATTAAGCAATGAGAATCTGCTGAAGCTGAATATGCTTCTCAACACCACACTGAACGGGATGTCGATCGATCAGATCACACTCGGCTTGATTGCAAGGCTGAAGGAACAGGCCGGCATACACAGCGAGGTAGTCGGGCATGTGCTGGACGCCGTAGCTGAGATCATCCACATCGAAGACGATATGGAGATCTATACAAGCGGAGCGACGAACATTTTCAAGTATCCGGAGCTCAGCGACAAGCAGAGCGCCCAGGAGATCATCAGTGCATTTGAGGAAAAGCAGCAGCTGGCGGATCTGGTCACAGAGACACTGGCAAGCGAGAACAGCCATGGCATCCAGGTGTATATCGGCGACGAGACGCCCGTCAAGACGATGAAGGACTGCAGTGTCGTGACAGCTACTTACGAACTGGGTGAGGGCATGAAAGGGACGATCGGCATTATCGGGCCGAAGCGTATGGATTATGAGCATGTCATGAGGACGCTGAAGACTCTGCAGAACGAGTTGGATGCGATTTATAATAAAGATCCCAAAGAATAGGAAGGTGGAAAGCTGGTGACAGAGATGAGCAAGGAAGATATGGTAAAGGAAGCTGTCGAAGAAGCAAAGGCGAAGGCGGCTGAGGAAGCCGGGCAGGACGCAACGGAAGCCGAGGCGGCCGAGGACGCGGCAGATACAGAAGACAGCGCGGAACAGACGGAGGCTTCCGAGCCTGAGGCAGACGAAGGGGAGGAAGATCCCAAAGCAGAGAAAAAGAAGTTCTTCGGGAAGAAAAATAAGAAGGACAAAAAAGACGAGAAGATCGATGAGCTTACTGATCGGCTTACCCGTCAGATGGCAGAGTTTGATAACTTCCGCAAGCGTACAGAAAAGGAAAAATCCCAGATGTATGAAATCGGAGCGAAGGATATCATAGAAAAAATTCTTCCGGTTGTCGACAATTTTGAGCGCGGGCTGGCATCCATGTCTGAGGAAGATAAGGCGACACCGTTTGCCGAGGGCATGGAGAAGATATACAAACAGCTCATGACTACGCTGGAATCGATCGGCGTGAAAGCGATCGAAGCAGTGGGAAAGGAGTTCAATCCGGACTTCCACAACGCAGTGATGCATGTGGAGGATGAAGAGTTCGGTGAGAACATTGTTGCGGAAGAGTTCCAGAAGGGCTACACATACCGGGACAGCGTCGTGAGGCACAGCATGGTAAAAGTGGCAAACTGACATTGAGAACGCGCCGGCATCCGCCGGGGCAGCGCGGCAGACGTCCGGGGCATCCGGGCTGAGAGGCGGCGCGGATATCAGAGTAAGACATCAACATTATTCAGTATAATCATAAACTATTAAAGGAGGAGCATTACTATGGGCAAAATAATTGGTATTGACCTTGGTACGACAAACAGCTGCGTGGCTGTTATGGAAGGCGGACAGCCGACAGTCATCGCAAACACAGAAGGCGCGAGAACAACACCGTCTGTTGTGGCATTCACAAAGACAGGCGAGCGTCTGGTAGGAGAGCCTGCAAAGCGTCAGGCGGTAACAAACGCAAACAGAACGATCTCTTCGATCAAGAGAGAGATGGGATCAGACTACAAAGTAGACATTGACGGAAAGAAATATTCTCCTCAGGAGATCTCCGCAATGATCCTTCAGAAGCTGAAAGCGGACGCAGAAGGATATCTTGGCGAGAAAGTGACAGAGGCTGTCATCACAGTCCCGGCTTACTTCAACGACGCACAGCGTCAGGCTACAAAGGATGCCGGCAAGATCGCTGGACTTGATGTAAAACGTATCATCAACGAGCCTACGGCGGCAGCGCTGGCATACGGGCTTGACAATGAGAAAGAGCAGAAGATCATGGTATACGACCTCGGCGGCGGTACATTCGATGTATCTATCATCGAGATCGGCGACGGCGTCATCGAAGTGCTTTCCACAGCCGGAAACAACAGGCTGGGCGGCGA
>CALWQS010000021.1 GCA_944383745.1 uncultured Mediterraneibacter sp.
GCTCTTCCCCAGTAAACCATATGCTTCGCCGGCTTTCCGCAGCAGACGCACACATCTGAGAGATGCTCTTCCTCCATCGGGATACATCTGGATGTCACGCCGCCGGTCTGCGCCTTGATTTCATCCTCACACGCTTCCTCGCCGCACCACATCGCTTTCACGAAGCCTTTCTTATTCTGTACGGCCTCTTTCATCTCATCCATCGTAACTGCCATGCTGATGTGGGAATCAAGGAACTCTTTCGCTTTCGCGTACAGATCCTTCTGGATCGTCTCCAGGATCTCGCCCAGCTTCACTGTGATCTCATCCATCGGCACAACGATCTTCTCGCGGGTATCCCTGCGCACGACTACAACCTGGCCGTTCTCAATATCCTTCGGCCCGATCTCGATACGTGTCGGGATTCCCAGCATCTCCTGCTCGCTGAACTTCCATCCCGGGCTCTTCTCTGAATCATCGATCTTCACCCGATAGCCCGCCGCTTTCAGCGCGTCAAGCAGCTCGTTCGCCTTCTCCAGGACGCCCTCCTTGTGCTGTGCGACCGGGATGACTCTCGTCTGCACCGGAGCGATCCTCGGCGGGAGCACCAGCCCGCTGTCGTCGCCGTGCACCATGATGATCGCGCCGATGATCCTTGTGGACAGCCCCCAGGAAGTCTCATAGACACTGTGGAGTTCATTGTTCTTATCCGCATATTTAATATTGAAGGCATCCGGAAACGCATTTCCGAAGAAATGGCTCGTCGCCGACTGCAGCGCCTGTCCGTCATGCATCAGCGCCTCGATTGTATACGTGTCCTGGGCGCCTGCGAACTTCTCGCTCTCTGTCTTTCTTCCCGCGACGACCGGGATCGCCAGATCCTCCTCGACAAAGCTCTTGTATACTTCCCACATCATCTTTGTGCGCTCTTCCGCCTCTTCGTATGTGGCATGGATCGTATGTCCTTCCTGCCAGAGGAACTCTCTGGAGCGCAGGAACGGTCTTGTCGTCTTCTCCCAGCGGAGCACGGAGCACCACTGGTTCCACACCTTCGGGAGATCCCGGTAGGACTGCACGGTCTTGCTCCACACATCGCAGAACAGAGTCTCAGATGTAGGACGGATGCAGAATCTCTCCTGGAGCTTCTCCATTCCCCCATGAGTCACCCATGCAACCTCGGGAGCGAATCCCTCGATATGATCCTTCTCTTTCTGCAGCAGGCTCTCCGGGATCAGGACCGGAAGATAGACGTTTTCCACTCCTGTCTCTTTAAATCTTCTATCCAGGTCCGCCTGGATGTTCTCCCAGATCGCATACCCATTCGGCAGATAGTTCAGGCAGCCTTTTACGCCCGAATAATCGCACAGCTTCGCCTCGCGCACGACGTCTGTATACCACTGCGCAAAATCTTCATCCCTGGAAGTGATCGACTGTACCAGCTTCTTTTCCTTTGCCATTTTCTTTTTCTCCTTTTCCAACCGCAATACTATGAAATCAAAACAAAACGCCGGGACATTCCGTCCCTGAAAACAAGGGACCGAATGCCTCGGCGGTACCACCCTAATTAACTCCACATGCCTGCCCGAAAGCAGCTCACATGTCGTCCACTCTTTTTGTCTCTAACGCAGACCTGCGCCGCACTTTCATGCGGAAGCTCCCGGGCCGGTTCTATAGTGTCCTGCGGAGGCTCTCACCAGCCGCCTCCTCTCTGTGGCATTCCTTCCTATATACTAATCCCGTTCATCGCACATTTTCCGGTCCGGGCCGGAACTATCTGTGATTCTAGCGAAAAACACAGCCGTTGTCAAGAATCATCCGCGGATCTCCAGCAATTTATTCTTCAGCTCCCGCTCCATGTTCTGCAGCTCAGCCTCCGCCTCACGGCGCTTCTGCCTTCCCTCCTGCTGGATGTTCATCACTTCATCCAGGGTAGAAATCAGCGATTCATTCGTCGCCTTGAGCGTTTCCATATCCACGATGCCGCGCTCGGATTCTTTCGCAGTCTCGACAGTCGCCATCTTCAGCTTCTCCGCATTCTTTCTGAGCAGCTCATTCGTCATATCCGTCACCTGGCGCTGTGCCTCCGCCGCCTGTGTGGAATGCTCCACGCCGAGTGCGAGCACCATCTGGCTCTTCCACAGAGGAATCGTATTCACAATGGTTGACTGGATCTTCTCCACCATCAGCGTGTCATTGTTCTGTACCAGGCGGATCTGCGGCGCAGTCTGGATGGAAATCATTCTGGTCAGCTCCAGATCGTGGATCTTCTTCTCGAACCTCTCGCACATTGATTCCAGATCCTTTGCCGCCTGCGCATCCTCCGGCAGCCCGGAAGCCTGCGCCCTGCTCACGAGTTCCGCCAGACGGGTGCTCCTGACTTCCTGCAGCTTCTTCTTCCCTGCCAGGATATACATGGACAGCTCCTTAAAATAAGTAAGGTTCAGCTCATACATCTTGTCCAGAAGAGCCGTATCTTTCATAAGCTGCACCTGATGCTTTTCCAGCACTTTTACGATCTCATTGACGTTCGCCTCCGCCTTTGCGTACTTCGCTTTCATGGACTCGATCTTGCTGGACGCTTTTTTGAAGAAGCCGAAGAAGCCCTTTTCCTCTTCTTCATCAAAATCTTTCAGCTCTTTTACCACACCGCTGAGAAGCTCCCCCACCTCGCCGAGATCCTTTGACCTTACATTCTCCAGTGCGGACTCTGAGAAATCTGCCATCTTCTTCTGCGTCCCCGCTCCGTACTGCAGCACCATCGCGGAATTGGTAAGATCGATCTGCTTTGCGAACGCATCGACTGTCCTCCGCTCATCCTCAGTGAGGATGCTTTCATCCAGCGCAGGTTCCTGTTTCTCAGCCTCTGCGGGCGGTCTCTTCTCTTCCTGAGCCTGGAAAGGATCCAGGGTAAGTGTGGGCGTTGTGCTCAGATCTTGAAATTCATTGCTCATTCTATCTTTCCTCCGTATGTTTTATGAATCACAGCCTGCCGGTCCGGGATGTTTCTGCCCATCCGCCGGCCAGCGTCCTATTTTTTCTTTTTCCCCGTAAGTCCGTCCTCTGTCAGTCCCTCCTGGGCAAGCATTGTGTTCAGTACCGAAATGTCCGACGACACATCCCATGCCGTATCCTGGAACAAGTCGTCCAGGAGCTTCTCAAACGCTGTGTTAAGCGTATCCAGAGTCTTCTCAATCTCCTTTTTCGAGGAAATGATGTTTTCGCCCTGAACAGGCTGAGCATCGAGATCCTCATATGCTTCCAGCAGCTTGATCGTTGTCGGAAGATAATATTCCATCAGCTTCCGTATATCGTCTACCGACTCCGGATTCTGTTCTACCCTGTCAAAGATACGGTCCACCAGCATCTCCATCCGTGATATCTTCGCCGAAATCTCTTCTCCCGGAATCGCGTCGTTGGCTTCCCTTATCTTTCTCACATATTCGTCCCCGGCACGGACGATCTTCTGCACCTCCGGAGACAGCTTCGAATATTCCTGCCGCTCCTTCTCCGCCGCAGCTTCCCGCTCTGCCTTCTCCCGGCTCAGCCGCTCCATCAGTCCGGTGTACTGGCGGTACGCCTCATCGCTTACCATCAGACAGCTTTCCTGCTCATCAAGATGTCCCTGCCTGAACCAGCCCTTCTGTATCATCTTTTTCAGATCCCTGACGACCGCCTTCACAGACCGGCCGGTCTTCTGCGCGAGTTCCTTTACATCACAATATTCCCTGTCTCTGAGGACGCTCACATATTTCCTGAACCGTCCGACACTGCACACCATGCCGGTTCCTTTTCCCGCCATCCAGCCAAAGATCAGGGCGAAGATCCCAAGACCCGCGGCTCCTGCCGCAAGCCCGCTCCCCCATCCGCCGGCTGCGCCCGCCGCCACCGCGATGAGCAGCATGATCACGGTACTGGTCCCGAATATATAGCCTGTCGCCGCCAAAAATGCACCGCCGATCTTCGTCGAGGTTCCTTTCAGGAAGAGTCCCCTTCTTCCAGGGTTCAGACCTGCTTCTGTCCTGCCGTACTGATATGCGTCCTGTCCCGGTGCGGCCTGCCCGCCCGGCATACCGGCGTCCCATCTTCCGTCCATCGGATTATCCCGGTACCACCCGCCGTTTCTGATGCCTCTGGAGACATTGTCAACAGCCTGGTTCACAGTATCTGATATCGTCTGGTTGAGCCTGCTGAAATCCCGGGAATCCACAGCATTCTGGATTGTCCTGCGTATCTCGTCCCCAAACCGTTCCCAATCATTATTAATCATGGATTTCCTCCTTAAGCTTGACCTGAATCATCTTTTATATGATAATCAGTTTAGTCTGAACGACATCAAAAGTCAAGAATGCCGGATAAGAAAGGCTGCTGTCAGGTTTGAACAGCGGCTGGCCAGGAAAGGAATCAGGAAATGGAACCGAGGATCATCTATGAAGACAAGCAGATCATCGTCTGCCGCAAGCCTGCCGGGATCCCCGTGCAGAGCAGCCGCGTCAGCACCCCCGATATGGTCAGTATTTTAAAAAACCATCTCGTACAGGAGCGCGCTTCCAAGAGCAGGAAGCCGTCCCGCGCCGGGAAGCCGCCCTATCTCGCGGTCATCCACCGACTCGACCAGCCCGTAGAGGGGCTCCTGGTCTTTGCCAAGACGCCTGCTGCCGCAAAGGAGCTGAACCGCCAGCTCACCTCGTCCGGTTTCGGCAAACACTATCTTGCCGTAGTCCGCGGGATTCCTTCTCCTTCTGAAGCAGATCTCATGGATTATCTTGTCAAAGACGGACGCTCCAACACCTCGAGAGTCTGCACAGCCGAGACTCCCGGAGCCAGGCCTGCCCGGCTCCACTACAGGCTTGCGAAGACATACGGCGAAGGCAGCGGGACATATTCTCTCCTTGAGATCCGGCTCGACACCGGGCGCCATCACCAGATCCGGGTACAGATGGCCAATCTCGGATGTCCTCTGGCCGGCGACAGAAAATACGGCGAAAAAGAAAGCTCCGGTCCGCTTATGCTCTGCGCCTGCGGGCTTGTGTTCCGCCATCCGGGCGATCAGAGAGAAATGCGCTTTGAGCTCACCCTGTCAGATCTGTCCTGGCGCCTCTGTCCCGCGCGGGACTCCTGACGAAAACTGCCGGCTCGCAAGAGCCGGCAGCCGTTTTCTTCCATATTCAGTTATCTTTTCTGGATCATTATCCTGTCACATCTCGTCGACGGCCGAGTCCGGTTCCTCCGCCAGAGATTCCTCGTACTTCTCAAGGATCGTCGTCTGGATTCTCTCTCTTGTGCCTGAATTGATCGGATGAGCAATATCGCGATACTCGCCGTCCAGTGCCTTTTTGCTCGGCATAGCGATAAATAATCCTTTTTCTCCTTCTATCACTTTGATGTCATGAACAACAAATTCATCATCGATGGTGATAGAAACCACCGCTTTAAGCTTCCCCTCTTTTGCGACTTTGCGTACGCGTACATCAGTAATCTGCATACTCTCCTGATCTCCTTTCTCCCTCCGCATCATCCCCGGTCCGTTCGGTTATAATGCATATCGTTCGTTTTTCTCAACAACAACTTTCACGCCGTTCTCGCCAACGTGCCTTGTATTTGCCCTGATCGTATCCCTGCTCTCAACGATACAGTTTTCGATATATGTATTGTCTCCGAGATATACATCGTTCAGAATAATCGAGTTTTTAATCACACAGTTGTTTCCGACAAATACCTTTTTAAAGATGATAGAATTTTCTATCGTACCGTTGATGATACTTCCGCTTCCGACAAGGCTGTTCTTCACGACCGCGCCCGGGTTGTATTTTGCCGGCGGCTGGTCGCTCACCTTGGAATATACTCTCGGAAGTTCTCTGAAAAAGTAATTCCGCACCTCCGGCTTCAGGAAATCCATGTTTGTCCGGTAATATGCATCTACAGTCGCTATGTTGCTCCAATAGCCGCTTATCTTGTACCCGTATATCTTTTTCAGATTCTTGTACCGAATCAGAATATCATTCACAAAATCATGCCGTTCTTCTTCCGCACAGTGTTCTACCAGGTCGATGAGCTGTCTCCTGCGGATAACGTAAATACCGGTGGAGACGGTATGGGAATGCGCAACCATCGGCTTTTCTTCAAACTCTTCGATCCTGCTGGACTCGTTCATTCGGATCGTACCGAACCTGGTCGCGTCATCGCCGGGTTCCAGCTCCTTGCACACGACCGTGATATCCGCTTTCTTTGCGATATGGTATTCCAGCACTTTGTTATAATCCAGCTTGTAAACCGCATCTCCCGACGTTATGATCACATACGGCTCATGGCATTTTCTGAGGAAATCCAGATTCTGGTAAATCGCGTCCGCTGTTCCTCTGTACCAGTAGCCGTTGTCAGCGGTAATCGTCGGGGTGAACACGTACAGGCCGCCCTGCTTTCTTCCGAAATCCCACCATTTTGACGAATTTAAGTGCTCATTCAGAGAACGTGCATTGTACTGCGTAAGGACCGCGACCTTCTGAATATGAGAATTTGTCATATTGCTGAGCGCGAAATCGATCGCCCTGTAGCTCCCTGCGACCGGCATCGCCGCAACCGCACGCCTCGATGTCAGTTCCTTCATCCTCCTGCTGTTGCCGCCTGCTAAGATAATACCCACCGCTCTCATACTCTGTCACCTGCCTTTATCAATGTTTCGCCGCTCGCCAGCACTCCGTCCGGATAATCCTCTATCGTCGTCACACCGCTGACCGCAGTGTTCTTCCCAATCTGTACACCTGCGGGGATAACAGAATTTTCTCCGATCGTTGCCAGGCCGCCGCTGTATATATTTGGTTTCATCTTGTTCGGGACTTCGCTTCCCACACCGATGACCGTGTTGTCGCCGATCACGGTGTCTTCCGCTATGATCGCCTTATCAATCACGCAGTTTTCTCCGATCGTAACACCCTGCATGATGATCGAGTCGCGCACCACGCTTCCCTTTCCTATCGTCACGCTGCCTCCGAGCACTGAACTGTGGACTTCTCCGTATATTTCCGAACCGTTGCTTATAATACATCTGTCCACAACGCCCTGCTCCGCGATATACTGAGGTGGGATATTCGCGCTGTTCGTGTAAATCTTCCAGAACTCTTCGTACAGGTTAAATTCCGGTATAATATCGATCAGTTCCATATTCGCTTCCCAGTAAGAGCTGAGCGTACCCACATCCTTCCAGTAGCCGTTGTACTCATAAGCGAAAAGCCTGTCCCCCTTTTCATGACAATACGGTATGACATGCTTTCCGAAATCGCAGTTCGGCTGATTTTTCAATGTGAGAAGCGCTTCTCTGAGCACCGGCCAGCTGAAAATGTAAATTCCCATCGATGCAAGGTTGCTGCTCGGATTCTCCGGCTTCTCTTCAAACTTCTGGATCTTCCCGCCGTCATCCGTAACCACGATTCCGAAACGGCTCGCCTCTTCCATAGGAACCGGCATCGCCGCGATGGTAACATCCGCTTTGTTCGCCTTGTGGTAATCCAGCATCACTTCATAATCCATCTTGTAGATATGGTCGCCCGACAGAATCAGCACATAATCCGGATTATACGTCTCCATATAATTCATATTCTGATAGATCGCATTCGCCGTTCCCGTATACCACTCGCTGTTTGAGCTCTTCTCATAGGGCGGAAGAATCGAAACGCCTCCCACGTTCCGGTCCAGATCCCACGGAATGCCGATCCCGATATGTGTGTTCAGACGCAAAGGCTGATACTGTGTCAAGACGCCTACAGTATCGATCCCCGAATTAATACAGTTACTAAGCGGAAAATCAATGATGCGGTACTTACCGCCAAAAGCTACCGCAGGTTTTGCAACCTTTGCAGTAAGAACCCCCAGTCGACTGCCCTGTCCGCCCGCCAACAGCATGGCAATCATTTCCTTTTTAAACATTGCGTCACCTCATTTCTAGTTGGTTTCATCCATTATAACATATATTTTTCTTTAGCAAATATTTTTTACAAATTTTATTCATTTTTTTTGTGCTTTTTGTGAAATTCAGACAAAAAGAACTTCTTTTAATTTTTACCATATATAGTATAATATAAAAGATAAGACAGCTTTATGACTAACTGCTTTCAATTTTTTTAAATAGAACGATAGAAAAAGGGGCATTGTACAATGTATAAGATTGATTTTCAGAAACCGATCCACATTCACTTTATCGGCATCGGAGGCATCAGCATGAGCGGGCTTGCCGAGATCCTTCTCGAGGAAGGATTCACCGTATCCGGTTCCGATGCAAAGGAGTCCCCCCTGACCCGAAAGCTTGAATCGGAGGGCGCACATATCTGTTACGGACAGAAAGCGGAAAACATCACAGACGATATCGACTGCGTCGTTTATACCGCCGCGATCAACAGGGCGAATCCGGAGCTCGCCGAAGCCGACGCGCGCAGGATTCCGATGCTGACGCGCGCAGAGCTCCTGGGACAGCTCATGAAAAACTATGACACGCCGATCGCAGTCTCAGGGACGCACGGCAAGACCACGACGACGTCTATGATCTCGCACATCCTTCTGGAAGGGAAGGTTGATCCCACGATCTCCGTGGGCGGCATCCTGAAAGCCATCGGAGGCAACATCCGCGTAGGAAAGTCCGAGACATTTCTCACGGAGGCCTGCGAATATACGAACAGCTTCCTCCACTTTTTCCCGAAGATCAGCGTGATCCTCAACATCGAGGAAGATCATCTCGACTTCTTTAAGGATCTGGAGGATATCCGTCACTCGTTCCGCCAGTTTGCCGAGCTCCTGCCTTCCGACGGAACTCTTATCATAAACGGAGAGATTGAAAACTATCGCGAGATCTGCCAGGGGCTCGGCTGCCGCGTGGTCACGTACGGACCCTCCGCCGAGTTTGATTACAGCGCATCGGACATTTCTTATGACGAAGAAGGACATGTCTCTTTCGAGCTGGCAAAACACGGAGAGAAGGCCGGGCGCATCGTCCTTTCAGTGACAGGCGACCACAATGTCTCCAATGCGCTGGCGTCCATCGCGGCAGCCGAACTTCTCGGCATACCGATGGATACGATCAAAAAAGGGCTCCTGTCCTTCACCGGCACTGACCGCCGTTTTGAATACAAGGGAACCTTTAACGGCGTGACGGTGGTAGACGACTACGCGCATCATCCGACAGAGATTAAAGCAACGCTCAAGGCTGCGCAGCACTATCCGCACAACAGCGTGTGGTGTGTATTCCAGCCTCATACTTATACACGGACAAAAGCATTTTTCCATGAGTTCGCCGAAGCGCTCTCCCACACAGACCATCTGGTCCTCGCCGATATCTACGCCGCGCGGGAGACGGATACGCTCGGCATCTCTTCCGCTGACCTTGCAGAAGAAGCAGCAAAGCTCGGGGCAGATTCACACTATTTCCCCAGCTTCGCTGAGATCGAAGCCTTCTTAAAGGAGAACTGCAGGCCGGGTGATCTCCTGATCACGATGGGCGCCGGGGACATTGTCACCGTTGGCGAGGATCTGATCCGGTAAGCCGGCATACGGAAGAGTTATCCACACTTTCTGCACAGAGTTATCTACAAAAAAGCGGGATTTACCCACCAGAAAATGCTTTTTAACACTACCGTTAGATGTTATAATGAGCACAATCACAAAGGGCATGTCATCCCAATGATGTGCCCTTCTATTTTGGACACAAAAGAAAAAGCGCCGGCGGATTCCAAGTGTCCGCTTTACAGAATAACCCGGCGGCAGAAGCCGGATCATGACAGAAAGTGGGACGGAATAATTATGAAAACATTAACTCTAAAAAACAGATGTCAGACTAACGCAACATTGCTGCCGAATGACTTTATCGACAACTATATGGTCAATGCCAACGGAGAATTTGTAAAAGTATACCTTTTTCTCCTCCGCCATCTTGACGATCCCTGCTCGACTCTTACGATCCCGATGATAGCCGACTGCCTGAATAATACAGAGAATGACATCCTCCGGGCTTTCCGCTACTGGGAGACGGAAGGGCTTCTCACGCTGGAAAAGGATGCGGACGGAAGGATCACGGGAATCGAGCTCCAGAAGACAGGATTTTCACAGAGCGCGCAGAAGACGGCGCCGGCGGCGGACAAACCGGTCTGTACAGAACCCGAATCCCGGCCGGCGGCTCCCGCTGCATCCAAGGCAGTCCCGATCGACACTTTCCGCGCGCAGAAGGAACTGAAGTCCCTTCTCTTTATCGCAGAACAGTATCTCGGGAAAACGCTGACCCGCACAGATGTAGACACGATCACCTACTTCTATGACACGCTGCACATGTCTGCCGATCTGATCGAATACCTGATCGAGACCTGCGTGGAGAACGGACACAAAAGCATGCATTACATCCAGAAGGTCGCCCTCTCCTGGTCTGACAGCGGGATCGAGACAGTATCTCAGGCACGCGAGCAGTCCGCGGCATACAGCAGGAACTGTTTTACCGTGCTGAACGCATTCGGCATCAAGAACCGCGGGCCTGCCGCATCCGAGCTTACATATATAAAGAAATGGGCGGAGGAATACGGATTCACCAGCGATATCATCCAGGAGGCATGCCGCAGGACAATCTCAGCGACTCACCAGCCCAGCTTTGAATATGCGGATTCGATCCTGACCAAGTGGCACAACAGCAATATCCGCCATCTTGCCGATATTGCATCTCTGGACGAGGCATATCAGAAGGAAAGGGCGGCGCACAGGACCGTTTCTTCCAGGCCAAAGACCGTAACCAGGAATCTGAATAACTTTGAAAGACGCAGTTACGATATGGAGTCGCTGGAGGAACAGTTATTAAACAGCAATTAACTAAAAAGGAGTTTGCTTCATGGGACTAAAGAACTCACAATACTATGCCATCATGCGGGACTATGAAAGGAAACAGCTTAAAAGTCATGATATCCAGACTGCCCGCTACGAAGAGGTTTATCAGAAAATTCCGGAATTTAAGACACTGGACGACTCTATCTCCGTGCTCTCCGTTCAATACGGCAAACGGCTTCTCAACGGAGACGGCAGGGCGGTTGACTCACTGAAGGAAGAACTCGCCATACTCCGGAGCAGCAAGAAGAGCCTTCTCGTCTCAGCAGGATTTCCCGAAGATTACCTGGAGCCCGTGTATGAGTGTGAAGACTGCCAGGATACCGGGTATATCGGGAATCAGAAATGTCACTGCTTCAAAAAAGCGATCATCCGCCTTCTCTATGAGCAGTCCAATATGAAAGAACTTCCGGCTGATGCTGATTTCAAAAATTTCAGGCTTGATTTTTACTCGTCTTCTTATTATGATAAAAAGACTGGACGGTCCGCACGTTCTGTCATGCAGGACACGCTCCAGGTCTGCCGCCAGTTTGTCGATACCTTCGGCAGTGAATTTCGCAACCTCTTCTTCTACGGAGATGTGGGCGTCGGGAAGACATATCTCTCCACCTGCATCGCACGCGAAGTCATGGAGCGGGAATTTTCTGTACTCTACTTTTCTGCGCCGCAGCTGTTCAACGCACTTGCCCAGACAGCTTTCGACAAAAAGGACGTCGACGCGCGCAATATGAACGAATATATTTTCAACTGCGATCTTCTGATCATCGACGATCTTGGCAGCGAATATACCAATGCTTTTATCGCATCACAGTTTTTCACATGCATCAACGAAAGACTGCTGGACAAGAAATCAACGATCATCTCAACAAACCTCTCGCTGGAGTCGCTCGCCGACCTTTATACGGAACGGTCCTTCTCCAGAATCACGAGCAGTTATACTTTGCTGAAGATAATCGGTGATGATATACGTATCAAGAAAAAATTAGAACACAGGGAGGATCATTCATGTTACGTCGAACAGAACGAATCTTAGAAAACATTCCGGTAGGAAGCCTTGGCCTCATTGCTCTCACCGGATGTGAGGAACTCGGAAAGAAGGTTGATGACTATCTTGTCAAATGGCGCCACGAAAGTGCAGACGAGCATCGCGATGACGTTGCTTTTGCCGGATACGAGAAGGATACTTTTCTTGTCAATGCCCGCGTTCCGCGCTTTGGTTCAGGTGAGGCGAAAGGCATTATCTCCGAATCTGTCCGCGGCAAGGACCTGTACCTGATGGTGGACGTCTGCAACTACAGCGTAACATACTCTCTGTCGGGGAATATCAACCACATGTCCCCGGACGATCATTTCCAGAACCTGAAGAGGATCATCGCGGCTGTAGGCGGAAAAGGCCGCCGCATCAATGTCATTATGCCGTTCCTCTATGAGAGCCGCCAGCACAGGCGTACTTCCCGCGAGTCTCTGGACTGCGCGCTTGCTCTTCAGGAGCTGGTTCGCATGGGCGTCGACAATATCATCACTTTTGACGCGCACGATCCGCGGGTGCAGAACGCAATCCCGCTGAGCGGATTCGAGACAGTAAAGCCTACCTACCAGTTTATCAAGGGACTTCTCCGCCATGTGAAGGATCTTCAGATCGACAGCCAGCACATGATGGCTATCAGCCCTGATGAAGGCGGCACGAGCCGTGCAGTCTATCTCGCCAATGTACTCGGACTGGACATGGGAATGTTCTATAAACGCCGCGATTATACCAGGATCGTGGATGGGCGCAATCCAATCGTGGCTCATGAATTTCTCGGCTCTTCTGTCGAGGGCAAGGACGTGATCATCATAGATGATATGATCTCCTCAGGCGACAGTATCATTGAAGTTGCGACGGAGTTAAAGCGCAGGAAGGCAAACCGCATCTTTGCCGCAGCCACATTCGGCCTGTTCACCAACGGTATGGAGAAGTTTGACAAAGCGTATGAGGAGGGGATCATTACCGGCATCCTGACCACGAACCTGATCTACCAGACGCCGGAGCTTCTCTCCAAGGAGTACTATATCAACTGTGATATGAGCAAATACATTGCTCTGATCATCGACACGCTGAACCACGACGGGTCAATCAGCTCTATCCTGAGTCCGAACGAGCGGATTCAGAATATTGTCCGCAAGTACAAGGCGGGAGAGCCTGTCTGATCCTGCAAATGATATTTTACTTATGAAAAGAATATTTTCTGATATTGCATTTACCGCGCTGCTGCTCGCGGCAGCAACCGGTTTGTCATTCTGTTTCTTTCATTTTGGGAATAAGAATCCTGCGAATATCACTGTGATCTATATACTTGCACTGATTCTGATCGCCCTGAAGACAAACGGATATCTGTACGGAATAGCGACGGCACTGTTTTGTGTCGTCGCTGTAAATTATTTTTTCTCCTATCCATATTTCAGGATCAATTTTTCTCTGGACGGATATCCGCTAAACTTTATCGGCATGCTTGCTATTTCACTGATCACGAGCGCGACTACCACAACGCTCAAACGTCAGCGCCTTGCGATTGCCGAGAGGGAGAAGGAGCTGGCGGAAGCCGACAGGGAAAAGCTGCGTGCCAATCTCCTGCGGGCCGTCTCGCACGATCTGCGCACGCCGCTGACCAGCATCATAGGTTCTTCCTCCTCTTATCTGGAAAACTACCGCTGTCTCACCGACGCCGACCGTCTGGAGCTTGTGTCAAACATCAAGGAGGACTCGGAGTGGCTCCTGAATATGGTGGAGAATCTTCTGACGGTTACGCGCATAAACGACAGCGCGGACAACAAAGTGAAGAAATCGTCCGAGGTAGTAGAAGAAGTCGTCTCAGAGGCGATACAGCGCCTGCAGAAACGCCTGCCGGATATCCGCATCCGTGTTTCTATGCCGAGCGACTTTCTTATGCTTCCTATGGATCCAACCCTGATTGAACAGGTGCTGATCAATCTCATCGAAAACGCTGTCATTCATTCGGGCAGCACAGAGCCTGTCGACCTGACGATCTGCGAGGCAGAAGATATCGTCTCCTTTACAGTGCGCGATTACGGAAAAGGCATTGACCGTGCCCTTCTCCCTCACATCTTCGAAGGGCAGCAGCTCTCTTCCGAATCCGAAGCAGACGGGCGCCGCGGGATGGGGATCGGCCTGTCGATCTGCCGGACGATCATCCAGGCTCACGGAGGAACCATCCGCGCAGAAAATCTGGAAACAGGTGCGGAATTTACTTTTACTCTTCCTAAAGAAAAGGAGAACTGACCTGCCATGCCTAAATTTACAATCCTGATCATTGAAGACGAGAAAAATATACAGACCTTTATGGGAAAGGTGCTGAAACGCCATGATTACCGTGTGCTGTACGCAGATAACGGGACACAGGGGCTTGACCTGATCCGGTCACAGTGTCCCGATATCATCCTTCTGGATCTCGGCCTGCCGGATATGAACGGAACTACGCTCATAAGCGAGGTCAGGACCTGGACAAGCATTCCGATCATCGTTATCTCCGCCCGCACCGCTGAGCGCGAAAAGGTACAGGCGCTGGATCTGGGCGCAGACGACTATATTACCAAACCGTTCGGTACATCCGAGCTTCTTGCCCGGATACGCGCCTCTCTCCGCCACAGCAACCGGCTCAGGACAGACAGCACGCTTTACATACGTCCGTACCGCCACGGAGAGATGACGCTTGATTTTTCAAAGCGCCTTCTCAAGATCGGATCGAAGGAGGTACACCTCACTCCGATCGAATATAAAATCGTCGCCTTTCTGGCGCAAAATTCCGGAAAGGTTGTCACCTATTCCTCCATCCTGTCCAGCGTATGGGGTCCCTATGCGGACGACGACAACAAGATCCTGCGGGTCAATATGGCTAACATACGGCGGAAGATTGAGACTGACCCGGCTCAGCCGAAATACATCTACACAGAAGTAGGCGTAGGCTATCGGATGGCTGAGGATGAAGACGATTAACCGGTAAGCAGAGAGACGGTGTCATCACATCTGATGACACCGTCTCTTTTTATATCTGCTTATTCTTGTATCTGTCTATTCTTCCGACGCCGGATCTTCCTCTTCTGCTTCCTCTTCAGTTTCCTCCGGCATGTTTTCTTCCGTCACATTTTCATCCGTTTCAGTTTCTTCCAGCGCAGCATCTTCCTGAGTCTCGATCTCAGCTTCTTCCGGCATTTCCGCCTCTTCGTCCAGATCGATCTCCTCTTCCAGATCCACTTCCGCATCCATCCGGATATCTGTGTTCAGGTGAACGTCGCGGTACTTCTTCATACCCGTACCAGCCGGGATATGTTTACCGATGATAACGTTCTCCTTCAGGCCTACGAGATGATCGACTTTTCCGTTGATGGCAGCCTCTGTCAGAACCTTTGTCGTCTCCTGGAAGGATGCAGCCGACAGGAAGGAGTCTGTAGCGAGGGAAGCCTTTGTGATACCGAGCATGATCTGCTCTCCTGTGGCAGGCGTAAGCCCTTCTTCCTCAAGCTTCTTGTTGACGTCCTCAAACTCAAGCACATCTACCATTGTTCCCGGAAGGAAATCGGAATCTCCCTTTTCCTCCACGCGCACCTTCTTCAGCATCTGGCGCACGATGACTTCGATATGCTTGTCATTGATATCAACACCCTGGAGACGGTATACGCGCTGTACCTCGCGGAGCATGTAGTCCTGTACTGCACGGAGTCCTTTGATCTTCAGGATATCGTGCGGGTTCACACTACCTTCGGTAAGCTCATCGCCGGCATCCAGCATCGCGCCGTCCTGGATCTTGATACGGGATCCGTAGGGGATGAGATAAGCCTTGGACTCTCCGGTCTCTTCGTTTGTGACAATGACTTCTCGCTTCTTCTTTGTATCGCTGATCGTCGCTCTTCCGGCGAACTCTGTGATGATCGCAAGTCCCTTCGGCTTTCTCGCCTCGAAAAGCTCCTCGACACGGGGAAGACCCTGTGTGATATCATCGCCGGCAACTCCACCGGTATGGAACGTACGCATGGTAAGCTGTGTACCAGGCTCGCCGATCGACTGTGCAGCCACGATACCGACTGCCTCGCCTACCTGTACCACTTCTCCGGTCGCCATGTTCGCGCCGTAGCACTTCGCACATACGCCGTTCTTGCAGCGGCAGGTAAGAATCGTACGGATCTTAACCTTGCTGATCGGCTCCCCGTTCTCATCCACGCCTTTCTTCATCACGCGTTCTGCACGGCGCGGCGTGATCATATGGTTTGCCTTCACAAGCACATTGCCTTCCTTGTCCTTGATGTCCTCGCAGGAGAAACGTCCTGTGATACGGTCTTTCAGGCTCTCAATCTCTTCGTTTGCATCCATGAATGCATGCACATACATTCCCGGAATCTCCTCATCCGGTCCGACACAGTCTGCATCGTGGATGATGAGCTGCTGGGAAACGTCTACAAGACGTCTCGTCAGGTATCCGGAATCGGCTGTACGGAGCGCTGTATCGGACAGACCTTTACGCGCGCCGTGAGCTGACATGAAGTACTCCAGTACGTCAAGACCTTCACGGAAGTTGGACTTGATCGGCAGCTCGATGGTACGTCCCGTCGTATCCGCCATCAGGCCTCGCATACCGGCAAGCTGTTTGATCTGCTTATCGGAACCACGGGCTCCTGAGTCCGCCATCATGAAGATGTTATTGTATTTATCAAGACCGGAAAGCAGTGCGTCCGTCAGTTTATCATCGGTTGCCTTCCATGTCTCTACGACTTCTTTGTAGCGCTCTTCCTCTGTGATGAGACCGCGCTTGTAGTTCTTCGTGATCCGGTCTACCGTATTCTGCGCTTCCTCGATCATCTCCGGCTTCTGCGGAGGAACGGTCATATCAGAGATGGATACGGTCATCGCCGCTCTCGTGGAGAACTTATAACCGATCGCCTTCACGTCGTCCAGAACCTCTGCCGTCTGCGTAGCTCCGTGGGTATTGATTACCTTCTCGAGGATCTGCTTTAACTGTTTCTTTCCTACATGGAAATCAACCTCGAGGAGAAGCTCATTGCCTTCCACCTCTCTGTCTACAAATCCAAGATCCTGCGGGATGATCTCATTAAAGAGAAGACGTCCCAGCGTCGCGTCGATCGTACCCGTCTTGACAGTTCCGTCCGGCATCGTCTTGGAAACGCGCACCTTGATCTGAGAATGAAGCGTGATATATCCGTTCTCATAAGCAAGGATCGCTTCGCTCACGCTCTTGAAGGACATTCCCTCTCCCTTTGCTCCCGGTCTGACCTGAGTCAGATAGTAGATACCGAGGACCATATCCTGTGAAGGAACAGCCACCGGGCCTCCGTCTGACGGCTTCAGCAGGTTGTTCGGCGAGAGAAGCAGGAAACGGCACTCCGCCTGCGCTTCCTGAGAAAGCGGTACGTGGACAGCCATCTGGTCTCCATCGAAGTCTGCGTTGTAAGCTGTACATACGAGCGGATGCAGCTTGATCGCCTTACCTTCCACGAGGATCGGCTCGAACGCCTGGATACCGAGCCTGTGCAGCGTGGGGGCACGGTTCAGCATAACCGGATGCTCCTTGATCACTTCCTCAAGCACATCCCACACCTCCGGCTGGAGTCTCTCGACCATCTTTTTTGCGTTCTTTATATTATGAGCTGTACCGTTCGCCACAAGCTCTTTCATAACAAACGGCTTGAACAGCTCGATCGCCATCTCTTTCGGAAGACCGCACTGATAGATCTTCAGCTCCGGTCCCACGACGATAACGGAACGTCCGGAATAGTCGACACGTTTTCCGAGCAGGTTCTGACGGAAACGTCCGGACTTTCCTTTCAGCATGTCGGACAGGGATTTCAGAGCTCTGTTTCCCGGTCCTGTCACCGGACGGCCGCGGCGTCCGTTATCGATCAGCGCGTCGACAGCTTCCTGGAGCATACGCTTCTCGTTGCGGACGATGATATCCGGAGCGCCCAGCTCCAGCAGTCTCTTCAGACGGTTGTTTCTGTTGATGATCCTTCTGTACAGGTCGTTTAAGTCAGACGTAGCGAAACGTCCTCCGTCAAGCTGTACCATCGGACGCAGGTCCGGCGGGATCACCGGGATCGCTGTCAGCACCATCCACTCCGGCCTGTTGCCGGACTCACGGAACGCCTCCACGACCTCAAGGCGCTTGACGATCCTTGCGCGCTTCTGTCCTGTCGCATTCTCCAGTGCTTTCTGCAGCTCCTCATATTCCTTCTCAAGGTCGATCGCCTCAAGAAGCTCCTTAATGGCTTCAGCGCCCATGCCTACGCGGAAAGCGCCGCTGCCCCATTTTTCCTTCTGCTCCTGGTACTCTGCCTCAGACAGGATCTGCTTATTCTGCAGATCTGTCTCTCCCTTATCGAGCACGATGTAGGATGCAAAATACAGCACTCTCTCCAAAGTCCTGGGCGAGATGTCCAGGATCAGTCCCATACGGCTCGGAATACCCTTGAAGTACCAGATATGAGATACCGGCGCCGCCAGGGCGATGTGTCCCATACGCTCACGGCGCACGCTTGACTTCGTGACCTCAACGCCGCATCGGTCGCACACGACGCCTTTGTAGCGGATCTTCTTGTACTTACCGCAGTGACACTCCCAGTCTTTGCTCGGTCCGAAGATCCTCTCACAGAACAGGCCGTCCTTCTCCGGCTTCAATGTCCTGTAGTTGATCGTCTCCGGTTTTGTCACCTCGCCTCTGGACCACTCAAGAATCTTTTCCGGTGAAGCCAGGCCGATCTTGATCGCATCAAAGGTTAACGGTTGATATTGTTGTTCATTATTATTTGGCATAGAATTGGCTCCTCCTATTCTTCCTCATCACCCAGGTACTCGTCAAAACTGATATCGTCGTCTCCGTAAGAGCTGTCGTCCGGATCCTCTTCCGGCTCCACATCCTCCAGCTCCTCGCCGACAAATTCCTGCTCGGTGAATCCGTGATCTCCGAACGACTCATTCTCATCGCGGTACTTCCTGTCGCCTTCAATAATGTGGCGCAGATCCGTCTCGCCGTAATCCACATTCTCCATGATCTCCACTTCCGTGTTGTCATCGCGGAGCACGCGCACGTCGAGCGCCAGGGACTGCAGCTCTTTTAAGAGCACCTTGAAGGATTCCGGAACACCTGGTTCAGGGATATTCTCCCCTTTGATAATTGCCTCATATGTCTTCACACGTCCTACAACATCGTCGGACTTCACTGTCAGGATCTCCTGCAGCGTATAAGATGCGCCGTAAGCCTCCAGCGCCCATACCTCCATCTCTCCGAAACGCTGTCCGCCGAACTGGGCTTTTCCTCCCAGCGGCTGCTGCGTAACGAGGGAGTACGGACCTGTGGAACGTGCATGGATCTTATCGTCTACCAGATGATGCAGCTTCAGGTAATGCATGTGTCCGATCGTGACCGGGCTGTCGAAATACTCTCCTGTACGGCCGTCGCGCAGGCGCACTTTTCCGTCTCTTGAGAGCGGAACGCCCTTCCAGAGCTTTCTGTGCTCTCTGTTGTCGGACAGATACTGGAGCACTTCCGGAAGAAGCTCCTCGCCGTGCTTTTTCTCAAATTCATCCCACTCAAGATTTACATAATCATTGGCGAGATCAAGTGTATCCATGATGTCATTCTCGTTCGCGCCGTCGAATACCGGTGTGGAGATGTTGAATCCAAGCGCTTTCGCCGCAAGGCTTAAGTGGATCTCAAGCACCTGTCCGATATTCATACGGGACGGCACGCCCAGCGGGTTCAGCACGATATCCAGCGGACGTCCGTTCGGAAGGAAAGGCATATCCTCAACCGGAAGCACGCGGGAGACGACACCCTTGTTTCCGTGACGTCCGGCCATCTTATCTCCGACCGAGATCTTTCTCTTCTGTGCAATATAAATTCTGACAGACTCGTTCACGCCCGGGGACAGCTCGTCGCCGTTCTCCCTTGTGAACACCTTGGCATCGACTACGATACCGTATTCTCCGTGAGGCACCTTGAGAGACGTATCTCTTACCTCACGCGCCTTCTCGCCGAAGATCGCGCGGAGCAGGCGCTCCTCAGCCGTGAGCTCAGTCTCACCCTTCGGCGTTACTTTTCCTACCAGGATATCTCCTGCGCGGACCTCGGCTCCGATGCGGATAATTCCTCTCTCGTCCAGATCCTTCAGAGCATCGTCTCCGACGCCCGGGATATCTCTTGTGATCTCTTCCGGTCCGAGCTTGGTGTCTCTCGCTTCCGCCTCATACTCTTCGATATGCACAGAAGTATAGACATCATCCTGGACCAGTCTCTCGCTTAAGAGGACAGCATCCTCGTAGTTATATCCTTCCCATGTCATGAAACCGATCAGCGGGTTCTTTCCGAGCGCCATCTCGCCGCCGGAAGTAGACGGGCCGTCAGCAATGACCTGCCCTTTCTCCACTCTCTCGCCCTTGTCTACGATCGGTCTCTGATTGTAGCAGTTGCTCTGGTTGCTCCGCTGGAACTTGGTCAGCTTGTATGATTTTCTCGTTCCGTCGTCGTGCTTCACCACGATCTCAGTCGATGTGGAGCTCTCAATGACTCCGGCTTCCTCTGCGACAACGCACACGCCGGAATCGACAGCCGCCTTCACTTCCATTCCCGTTCCGACGACCGGAGCCTCTGTCGTGAGCAGCGGCACTGCCTGACGCTGCATGTTGGATCCCATCAGCGCACGGTTCGCGTCGTCGTTCTGAAGGAACGGGATCAGGGCTGTAGCCACCGAGAATACCATCTTCGGCGACACGTCCATGTAATCAAATTTATTTCTCTCGTACTCCTGCGTCTCCTCGCGGTAACGGCCGGATACGTTCTTGTTGATGAAATGGCCTTCCTTATCGAGAGGCGTATTCGCCTGCGCCACATGGTAGTTGTCTTCCTCGTCCGCAGTCATATAGACAACCTCGTCCGTAACGCGCGGATTCATCGGATCAGACTTGTCAACCTTGCGGTACGGAGCCTCGATAAAGCCGTATTCATTGATCCTCGCATAAGTCGCAAGGGAGTTGATCAGACCGATGTTCGGACCCTCGGGCGTCTCGATCGGGCACATTCTTCCATAATGAGAATAATGCACGTCGCGGACCTCGAATCCGGCGCGGTCTCTGGAGAGACCTCCCGGTCCGAGAGCGGAGAGACGTCTCTTGTGCGTCAGCTCTCCAAGCGGGTTGTTCTGATCCATGAACTG
>CALWQS010000022.1 GCA_944383745.1 uncultured Mediterraneibacter sp.
TTGATACTGCGCTTCACGTATGTGGTATGCAGGATATGATGCGCCCTCTCGCTTCCCGGCTCACCGAGATATTCCCGGTACAGCTTCTGGACGGACGGGTTTTCATGCGACTTCCGAATCGGCTTTGCCGCGTCGTTGTCGTACAGCGCTTTGGCGCGTATCGCCTTCACATCCTGGAAGTTGCGCACGTCCGCGTGTACCTGAGGCTGGCCGCCTCCGTTGACGCAGCCGCCCGGACAGCACATGATCTCGATAAAGTGATAGTCTGCCTCTCCGGCTCGGACTTTATCCATGATACGCTTCGCGTTGGACAGACCTGACGCAGCCGCCACCTTGACGTCCATTCCCGCGACGTGATATACGGCTTCCTTGATCCCTTCGGCGCCGCGCACCTCCGTGAACTCTACCTTCTCAAGCGTTTCTCCCGTCAGCTTCTCGACCGCAGTCCTCAGCGCGGCTTCCATAACGCCTCCGGAAGCGCCGAAGATGACACCTGCTCCCGTGGACTCTCCCAGCGGATCGTCGAAGCCCTCGTCCGGGAGGCTGCGGAAATCGATTCCCGTCCTGCGGATCAGCCTTGCAAGTTCTCTCGTAGTGATCGAGATGTCTACATCCGGCACTCCCGCCGCATACTGGTCGTCCCTCTGGAGCTCGAATTTCTTCGCGGTGCAGGGCATCACGCTGACGCAGACGATATCCTCCGGCGCGATCCCCGTCTTCTCTGCATAATAAGTCTTTGTGACCGCACCGAACATCTGCTGCGGCGACTTGCAGCTCGACAGATGGGCAAGCTGATCCGGATAATAATGCTCGCAGTATTTGATCCAGCCGGGCGAACATGACGTCATCATCGGAAGCACTCCTCCGTTCTGCACGCGGTCGATGAACTCGTTCGCCTCCTCCATGATCGTGAGATCGGCGCTGAAATCCGTGTCGAATACTTTGTCAAATCCGATCCGTCTCAATGCCGCCGCCATCTTTCCTTCCACATCGGTTCCCATCGGATATCCGAACTCTTCTCCAAGGGCCGCCCTTACAGACGGCGCCGCCTGGACGACGACGTGCTTCGTCTCATCCGCGATGGCGTCAAGGACGTCGTCGATCTGATCCTTTTCATAGAGCGCGCCTGTCGGACATGCCGCGATACACTGCCCGCATCCGACACAGCTCGTATCCCCCAGCCCCATCTCGAACGCACAGCCGATGAATGTGGCGAATCCCCGGTTGTTCGGTCCGATCACTCCCACGGACTGGACCTTCTCGCAGACCGCCGAGCATCTCCGGCAGAGGATGCATTTATTGTTGTCGCGTATCATATGGACCGCGCTTGTATCGAGTTCATAGTGGTTTTTCCCGCCCTCGAAATAATTCTCATCGTCAACGCCCAGTTCCTGGCACAGCTCCTGCAGCTCACATTTTCCGCTTCTCACACAGGAGAGACACTTCTTATCATGTACAGAGAGCAGAAGCTGAAGCGTCCTTCTCCTGGATTCCAGCAGCTGCTTTGTGTTCGTCTGCACCTCCATCCCCTCAGCCACAGGATAGACGCAGGCTGCAACAAGATTTCTGGCTCCCTTTACTTCCACCACGCACATGCGGCAGGCGCCGATCTCGTTGATCTCCTTCAGATAACAGAGCGTCGGAATGCGGATTCCTGCTGCCCGCGCTGCTTCCAGGATGGTTGCCCCCTCAGGTGCAGTGACATTCAGGCCATTGATCTTCAGATTAACATTTCCCATCTTCTCTGCCCTCCTTTATTCCTTGTAGATCGCGCCGAAACGGCATTTTTCCATACATGCGCCGCATTTCACGCACTTCTCCGGATTGATCATATGGACTTCCTTCACCCTGCCGATGATCGCGTCAGCCGGGCAGATCCTCGCGCACAGAGTACAGCCCCTGCACTTATCCGGGTCGATCCTGTAGTGCAGGAGATCCTTGCAGACTCCTGCCGGACATTTCTTGTCGACAATGTGGGCGATGTACTCATCACGGAAGTACCTCAGGGTCGAAAGCACCGGATTGGGCGCCGTCTGTCCGAGGGCGCACAGAGACGCGGACTGCAGATGCCTGCACAGCTCTTCCAGCTTATCCAGGTCTTCCATCTCTGCCTGCCCCTTCGTGATCTTCTCAAGGATCTCCAGCATGCGCCTTGTCCCGATCCTGCACGGCGTACACTTTCCGCAGGATTCGTCCACTGTAAACTCCAGGAAAAACTTGGCGATATCTACCATGCAGGTGTCCTCGTCCATGACGATCAGGCCGCCCGATCCCATCATGGACCCGATCGCCTTCAGATTGTCATAATCGATTGGAACGTCCAGATGCTCCGCCGGGATACATCCGCCGGAAGGGCCTCCCGTCTGTGCCGCTTTGAATTTTTTCCCATTCGGTATTCCGCCGCCGATCTCCTCGACGATCTCTCTCAGCGTTGTCCCCATGGGCACTTCCACAAGCCCCGTATTGTTGATCTTGCCGCCTAAGGCAAACACCTTCGTCCCCTTGGACTTCTCTGTACCCATGGAGGCAAACCACTCCGGTCCGTTCACGATGATCTGAGGAATATTGGCAAATGTCTCCACGTTATTTAAGATCGTCGGCTTCTGGAACAGTCCTTTGAGCGCCGGGAACGGCGGGCGGGGTCTCGGCTCGCCTCTGTTCCCTTCGATGGACGTCATAAGAGCCGTCTCCTCGCCGCAGACGAATGCTCCCGCGCCGAGCCTCAGCTCTATGTCAAAGTTAAAACCGCTGTCAAAAATATTTTCTCCGAGCAGACCGTACTCTCTCGCCTGTCCGATCGCGATCTCAAGGCGCTTTACCGCGATTGGATACTCCGCGCGGACATAGATATATCCCTGGGAAGCTCCGATTGCATATCCTGCAATCGCCATTGCCTCCAGCACTGCGTGGGGATCTCCTTCCAGGATCGAGCGGTCCATGAACGCGCCCGGATCGCCCTCGTCCGCATTGCAGCAGACATACTTCTGATCCGCGTCATTCTGCGCTGCGAACCGCCACTTCAGCCCGGTCGGGAATCCCGCGCCGCCTCTGCCTCTCAGCCCGCTGTCCAGAAGGATCTGGATCACATCCTCCGGCGTCTTCTCTGTCAGGACGACGCCGAGAGCTTCATATCCTCCCGTCCCTATGTATTCTTCGATATTCTCCGGATTGATCACCCCGCAGTTGCGGAGCGCCACCCGATGCTGCTTTTTATAGAAATTTGTCTCGTTGAGAGGAATGATCTTGTCTGCTTTCGTCGTCTCGTCATAGAGCAGGCGCGTGACAATTCTTCCCTTCAGCAGATGCTCTGCTACGATCTCAGGGATATCGTCCTCCTGAACCATGGAATAGAATGTCCCCTCAGGATAGACGATCATAATCGGTCCCAGGGCGCAGAGGCCGAAGCAGCCGGTCTTGACGACGCCGACTTCCTCAGACAATCCGTTTGCCGCGATCTCTTTCTTCAGCCTGTCTATGATCCGCTGGCTGCCGGACGAGGTACATCCGGTTCCTCCGCAGACGAGCACATGTGATCGATACATAGTTCCTCAGCCTCCTTTCACTAATCCGTCCTGTTTCCCTGTGCAGCGCTCAGCGTATATTTTGCGACCACCTGTCCGCCTATGAGGTGAATGCGCAGCACCTCCAGCGCTTTCTCAGGGGTCATCTTTACATAGGTCACCTTCTCTCTGCCCGGTTCTATCACTTCCACGATAGGCTCGTACTGGCACAGCCCGATGCATCCGGTCTGCGTCACATTTATCTTATCCGAGAGGTTCTGCTCCTGGACCGCATCGGAAAGCGCGGTAAGGACCGGCCTTGCCCCGCTCGCGATCCCGCAGGTCGCCATCCCCACGACCACCCGGATCTGGTTCTCATTTTCCGCGCGCACTCCCACTCTGCCCTGCATTTTCTTCCTGATCGCGTGTAATTCTTCCAATGATTTCATACAATCCCTCCACTTCTATGCAAAAATGAATCCTGTCTTATCTGTTCTGTCTTTCCCGTTCCTCCGCCGGGAGGAACGCCTCCGTACTATATGAAGTCTGCCCCGCCGTCCGTCTCCCGTTTATTCTCTTCCAGATATTCCTTTATAAAAGCCGACACCTCCGGCTCTGAGAAGGAAATCCCTTCCCCGAGCATCGCTCTCATCTCGCGTGTATCCAGCGAGAAACTCTTCTCTCCGCAGATATATGTATATCTGAAATCGATCTCCTCGTGAAATGCGATCAGGGTGTAGACAGACGCGCTGATATCGCCCAGCGGCATCCTGTCGATATGAGACAGACCGAACACCGCCGTGACAGCCGTTCCTTTTCCTTTTTCTGAATCGATCCTGAAGCTGCCTCCCGTACTCTCTGCCGCCTGCTTAAAAAACGGCACGCCGAGCCCCACCTTCCGCGTCGTCCTCGTAGTGTAGAACGGGTCAAGCACACTTTCCTTCTCTTCCCGCGTCATCCCGCATCCATTGTCCGCGATCACAACGGTCAGCGTGTCTTCCTGAAGCTGCGCCGATACGGTGATCTCAATCAGGGATGCTTCTGCGCGCACGGAATTTTCAGCAATGTCCAGGATATTCAGAGCGATCTCCGGCATCATAGGCTCACTCGTACTTTGCCAGAATGCCGTCCAGGTCGTCTACGGTAAGGCGGCCGTACACCTCGTCGTTGATCATCATGACCGGAGCCAGTCCGCAGGCCCCCACGCACCTGCATGCGTCAAGCGAAAACTTTCCGTCAGGCGTGCACTCGCCCCCTGTGATCCCCAGCTTTTCCATCAGGGCATTGTAAATGTCCCCGGAGCCTTTCACATAGCATGCCGTCCCAAGACAGACAGAGATCCGGTATCGCCCCTTCGGGTTCAGCGTGAACTGGGAATAAAATGTTGCAACGCCGTAGATCTTCTCCATCGGAATACCGGTTGCATCTGAAATTATTTTCTGGACCTCTGCCGGAAGGCAGCCGTATATGTCCTGTGCCTTCTGAAGGATCGGCATGAGAGCGCCTTTCTCGTCTTTAAGCTCGTCAATCGCCTTCCTCAGCGACTCTTCCTGTTCTTTTGTCCCGTGAAACGGAACCGTTCCTTTTTTTGCTGCCATTCTTCAACCTCCATTTCTTTTCTGATCAGTCATGCTGTCAGTTAAAAATGACGCTGTTTATGCTCATTACATATATGATATCATACGAATTTTCCAAATACTACTTATATATTATGAATTTTTTGTATACTTTTACTATTATAAGATGCTATACTGAATATAATCTTTCATTTTATGTCCGGTCTGATAATTTTCCCCGGGCAGTTCTACTTTCAACTATCTATTTATGCTTTTATCAGGAGGTTTTATGACGATCAGAGAAATGCAGAAAGTCCTGGACGCCAAGTTCCTGTACGGAGAGGAGCTTGAGGATCTGGACGTGGAATTTGTTTTTTCCGCCGATATGATGAGCGACGTCCTCGCATACGGCAGCAAATGCTCCGTTCTCATTACCGGTCTGTGCAATCCGCAGGTCGTGCGCACCGCAGAGATGCTTGACATCGTCTGTATTATCTTTGTCCGCGGAAAAATGCCGGATGAAAACATGCTTGCCCTCGCAATGGGAAAGGGGATCGCGGTACTTGCGACCGATCACTACATGTTCACCACCTGCGGCATGCTCTATGAGCACGGACTCCGGGGAGGTGCCTAGATGAGCGGAGGGCTTACGTTCCGATATACGATTGACGGAGACGACTTCACCCGCGCAGGGGAAGCCAGCAGTTCCGTAAAGAACAAACTGAAAATGCTCGGCCTGAGCGCAGATGTGACACGCAGAGTGGCAATCGCCATGTACGAGGGCGAGATCAATATGGTCATCCATGCGGACGGCGGGGTGATCACTGTGGCTGTCTCGGATTCCGAGATCACCATGGTTCTCGCCGACACCGGTCCGGGGATCCCGGATGTCGAAAAAGCGATGCGGGAAGGATATTCTACCGCCCGCGAGGAGGTCCGTTCCCTCGGTTTCGGGGCGGGCATGGGGCTGCCCAATATGAAACGATACACAGACGAGATGCAGATCGACACCGTCGTCGGAAAGGGGACGACCATCACGATGAAGGTCCGCCTCTAGTACAGCCGCCGCATGGATCTCATCTGCAGCCGCATCCTGTTTCACACAAGACGAAGGAGGTCTGAACGATTGAATACATACAAATTCGTGCGATCCGTACAGCTCAGGGAATCCGCCTGCCAGGGCTGCATCAACTGCATCAAGTACTGCCCCACACAGGCGATCCGCGTGCACAACGGGAAGGCGCATATCATCGATAAATTCTGCATCGACTGCGGAAGGTGCATCCACTACTGTCCGCACCACGCCAAGGTGCCCGCCTATGACCCGCTGTCGGTTATTAATCACTTTAAATATACTGTGGCCCTGCCCGCGCCATCGCTCTACGCCCAGTACAATAATCTCAGCAGCGTGGACATTGTGCTGAACGCACTGCTGAAACTCGGATTTGACGACGTCTACGAGGTGAGCGCCGCAGCTGAGCTGGTCTCCGAAGCCTCAAGAGAGTACATCCGGGATCACATGGATGAGGCGCCGTTCATCAGCTCAGCCTGTCCCTCCGTGATCCGGCTGATCCGGGTGAAGTTTCCCGCCCTGATCTCCCGCCTTCTCCCGATCAAGGCTCCCGTCGAGGTGGCGGCGGAGATCGCCCGGGCGCGTGCTATGAAAAAGACAGGATTGAAGCCGGAGGACATCGGGATCATCTTCATCTCACCGTGTCCCTCCAAAGTCTCCTACGCTAAAGCCCCTCTGGGCATTGAGAAGAGCAATATTGACAACGTGGTGGCGATCAAGGACGTCTATCCGCTCCTTCTGCCGCATATGAAACACGACGACAGCCAGCTCGACCCGATCTCCAGCTCCGGCAGGATCGGCATCGGGTGGAGCAATGCCGGCGGAGAAGCCGGCGGGCTTCTCGTGGAAAACTATCTTGCGGCGGACGGGATCGTAAATATCCTGCGCGTGCTGGAGGATCTGGAGGACGAAAAGATCCACGGCCTTGCTTTTATCGAACTGACCGCCTGCAGCGGGGGCTGCGTCGGGGGCACGCTCACCGTGGAGAACGCCTATATCGCCGCAGCCAAGACAAAGCGTCTCTCCAAATATCAGCCTGTAGCAAAGAACCATCTTGCGGACAACCCGGAAGTGGAAAATATGTACTGGGCAGATAATGTGGAGTATGAGCCTGTCTTCCGACTGGGAAACACATTCAGGGAGAGCCTTCAGATGATGAGCACGGTGGAAGAGCTCACAGCCCGCTTCCCCGGCCTGGACTGCGGCTCCTGCGGCGCTCCTACCTGCCAGACTCTCGCAGAGGATATCGTCCGCGGAGACGCTGCGCCCAACGACTGCATCTATGTGCTGCGCTCCAACATCGCGGATCTGTCTCATAAGATCGAGCATCTCACCGATGGGAAAAGCGCTGGGGAGCCTCTGACGGAAGATGAGGACCGCCTCCTGCACAGATACATCCACGAGCTGACCACGGAGCTCGCCTCCTTCGGCGTGCCCGGGAAATCCGGAAAGAAAGGAGTCTGATGAGTCAATGAAAGTACGGACAATTCTGGAACTGCCGGACTGCCGCGTCCTTGCGTCAGGCTGCCCGGAGCGGGAGATCACCCGCATATTCTGCTGTGATCTGCTCAGTATTGCAATGAGCAAAGCCCCTGCCGGCGGCGTGTGGGTGACTGTAATGGGGAACAGGAACACGCTTGCCGTCGCGTCGCTGACAGACACCGCCTGTATCATTCTGGCTGAGGGCGTCACCCTCGACGAAGGGACGGCCGCCAAGGCGGAGGAGGAAGGCATTGCCGTCCTGACGACAGGCCTCCCTGTCTTTGACATGGCGCTCAAGATCCATGAGGCCTGGGAGCCATGATCCCGCTCTTTTACGACCTCCACATCCATTCCTGCCTTTCCCCATGCGGGGATGACGATATGACCCCGGCGAACATCGCCGGCATGGCGGCTGTCAAGGGGCTGGACGTCATCGCCCTGACCGATCACAACAGCTGCCGGAACTGTCCTGCTGCCATGTATCACGGGGAGAGGTACGGAGTCACCGTAATCCCCGGCATGGAGCTCACCACCCGGGAGGAAGTCCATGTCATCTGCCTCTTCCCGGCGCTCAGCGACGCGCTTGCTTTTGACGCATTCGTATACAGGAAGCTGATGCCGGTTCCCAACCGCGAGGATATCTTCGGCAGGCAGCAGATCATGGATCAGGAGGACCGCGTGGTCGGGACAGTGGAGAATCTTCTGATCAATGCGACCTCGATCTCTTTTGACGACGTATTTCCCCTGGCGGCGTCTTACGGCGGGATCGCATATCCCGCCCATGTGGACAAAAGCTCCAACAGCCTTCTGTCGAACCTTGGTTTTGTCCCTCCCGGCAGCAGCTTTTCCTGCGCCGAATTTCATGATTTTAAGAATCTGCACCGGATACAAAAAGAGCACCCCTATTTTAAGGGGTGCCGTGCCATCTGCTGCTCAGATGCACATTATCTGGAAGACATTCTGGAACCGGAATATCAGATCCTGGCGCGGTCCAGAGCGGCAGAGGATGTGCTCGCATCCCTAAGCTCCCTCATCTGAACCGGTAGCCCACGCCTACTTCCGTGACAATATGCTGAGGCTGGGACGGGTTCTTTTCGATCTTTCTGCGGAGCGTAGCCATGAATACGCGGAGCGTGCCCGCCTCCACGCCCTCGGCATATCCCCATATCTCTTTCAGGATATAATTGTGGGTCAGGACCTTTCCGCGGTTTGCGATGAGCAGGGTAAGTATCCTGTATTCGATCGGGGTGAGGTGGATCTCTTCTCCTCCCACCTTCACCTGTCTCTTCTCAAAATCAACAGACAGATCTCCCTGTTCAAAACAGGTCGGTTTATCCTGCGCATAATTCTCCCTCTTGCGCAGCGCTGCCCGGATCCTTGCCTGAAGCTCTCCCATATAGAACGGTTTGGTGACATAGTCGTCCGCTCCTGCGTCCAGGGCGCGGATCTTCTCATCTTCATCCTGCCTGGCGGATACGACGATAACCGGTGTGTCAGCGGCCTCCCGTATACTCTCTATCACTTCCATCCCGTCCCCGTCCGGAAGCCCGAGATCCAGGATGACAAGATCCGGCCGGTTTGCATAGAAGAGGCTCACAGCCTCCTTCACCGTTTTTGCCACCCACAGACCGTAGTTTTCTTCCTTTAGGCTGATCGATAAAAAGTGTATGATATACTTGTCGTCCTCAACGATCAGTATTGTCTTTCTGTCTTCCATAATTCTGTCATCCCGCCACTTCTGCATTCAGCCAGAATGTAAAGCGGGCACCTCCTTCCAGCCTGTTTTCCGCCCATATCCTTCCGCCATGGGCCTCCACGACCTCCTTGCAGATCGTAAGCCCCAGCCCTATGCCGTGTTTCTGGTCCGGGCCTTTTCCGCCAAGCGAGATAAACTCTCCGAAAATCTGCTGTTCCTTCCCCGGCTCGATCCCGCGCCCGTCATCTTCCACGACGAAATACGCCTTTCCCTCCTGAAATGATACGCTGAGGCGGATATGTCCGCCTTCTTCCGTATTTTTCACCGCGTTGTCAAGAAGATTCACGAGCACCTGTATGATCATCCTTCCGTCCACATCTGCCGTGAGCAGTTCCTCCGGCATAGAATCAGAAAATCTGCGGTGCTCCCGCAGACCCGTGATATGTCCTTCCGCCTCATAGACCAGATCTTCCAGCACTTCCCGTTTTTTGTCTATGAAATCAGCGCCGCTCTCTATTTTTGTCATGCTCAGGATATTTTCCATCGTGCGCGTAAGCCACAGGCTCTGCTCCCTGATATCTTTTATCAGCGCCTCATTCTGTCCGCTTTCTGCAGCCCTGTTCTTCAGGATCAGGTCGCAGTCGCCGATAATCCCTGTCAGCGGCGTCCTGAAGTCGTGAGAGATACTGCGGAGCATGCTGCTCTTCAGATGCTCTCTCTCCACCTCCAGCCTGATCCGCTCCTGCTCAGAATAGATCATCTCGCGGTCCAGGGCAATTCCCATCTGTCCCGCTGCCGCCCTGATAAAGATCTCCTGGTCAGCTCCGATCCCCCGGTCATCCGTGAATACCTTCAGCTCTCCGATTTGCTGCACGCTCCCCCCGATCGGAAATATGACATATCTGCCTTCATGCCCTTCCGTCTCAGAACTGCTGTCAAAGATACGCACGGCCGCCTCATATCCGGTATTTTCCCTGATATAGCGGAGCCCCAGCGCAATGATCCGGTCTCTTCCGGTCACATTGATGAACTTCTCCGACATCTCCGACATCCGGCGTGCTGTGCGTTCATTCTCTTCCGCAATGGAGAGCTGCTTTCGGAATCTTGCCGTCATGCCGGATGAAATACAGGCAGCAGCCAGGAAAAAAGCCATCAGAGCCACATCGTCCGGATTCATAATCGCAAACGTATGTACCGGAACTGTGAAAAAATAATTAAACAGCAGGACACTGACTACCGCTGCGAAAATGCCGTATTCATATCCTGCTGTAACCGCGCCGATCAAGAGGACTCCGATCAGGAACACCATAAGCACGTTTTCCTTCATGACCCCGGCCTGGTTCAGGAGCAGGCATATAAACGTTGAAACCGCGACCATAACGACCGTCCGCAGCGTATATATCAGCCTTTCGCTTGAGGCCGCCCTCTTCGTCAGTTTACCTGTTTTTCTCATCCCGCATCCTTCTTCCGTTATTATGCAGTCCCAGTCATACTGCTCCTGTCATGCAGCTCCGGCTTCATACTTCAGAGTGATCAGCTCCATGCGCCGGAAAAGTTCTTCCCTTCTGTAAAACACCTCTGTCCCGGCCTGCCTGTACAGCTTTTTGAGCGCTCTTTCACTGCAGATGCTGTATATATATCTCTCTGCCGTACTTCTCTCACACTGTGTTCCATAAAACGGTCCAGTCCCCGCATCAGCATCAGCCCGTAGAGGAACCCTCCTGTCACTGCAATTACTAATAATAAATTCGTCAACATAATAATCACCTTCTTTTTTGTCTCTATCATAATATCTTTTTCATTAAGAAGGTGATAATATTATGCCGGTCTCTGTTTAGATTCTGTTTAGATGACGTTCCCGGAGGGGAAGAGCTATCTTGCAGCCCTGCCCCTCACTTCCTCGAACTCTCTTTTTATCTCTTCCGACGGCTCCGGCGTCAGCAGAGACACCACTGTGATGCAGATACACGAGAAGAGGAATGCCGGGAGCAGCTCGTAGATGTCCCACATACCGCCGAGGGGACGGACGAGCAGGTTCCACACGAACACCATTCCCGCCCCGCCGAGCATTCCGGCGATCGCTCCGGCGCGGGTCGTCCTCTTCCAGAAAAGGCTGAAGAGCATCAGCGGTCCGAAAGTGGCTCCGAATCCTGCCCACGCAAAGCTTACGATGGTAAAGATCACACTGTTCTCGTCCAGAGCGATAATAATCGCTACGATCGCGATCAGGAGCAGCGTCAGCCTTGAGATGTTCAGCACCTCTCTGTCAGACGCCTTCCTGCGGAAAAGCCCCTGATAAATATTCTTCGCAAACGCAGAAGCCGCGATGAGAAGATAGGAATCTGAGGAACTGATCGTCGCCGCCAGGATGCCCGCCATCACGAATCCCGCAATAAGCGGCGGAAGCAGATTGGTCGACAGGAGGATAAATACATTCTCAGCGTCCGATGAAGTCAGCAGTGCTGCAGGATAGAGAGCCCTTCCCACCAGGCCAATAAATACCGCGATAGAAAGCGAGATCAGCACCCATACTGTCGCGATGCGGCGGGAGCGCTTCAGCTCATCCTCATGGCGGATCGCCATGAACCGCAGCAGGACCTGCGGAACTCCAAAGTATCCAAGCCCCCATGCAAGCGCTGAGGCAATCGTAAGGATACTGTACTCTGCCGCTTCTCCGAAGACCGGCTGTCCGCCTGCGACCTGCTGCACTCCGTCCACTGTCTCCGGCGTGGCGATTCCGAAGAAATCAAGGAATCCCGGAATAGACTGTGCGTTCTCGATCACTGCGCCCAGCCCGCCGGCTGACACAGTACCGACACAGACGATGACTCCCAGCGCTATGATCATCACGATGGCCTGCATGAAGTCTGACGCGCTCTCGGCAAGAAAGCCGCCGATGATCGTATAAATCAGGACGAATACCGCGCCCACAATCATCATCGGGATATACGGCATGTCAAATAATGTAGAAAAAAGCTTGCCGCAGGTTACAAGACAGCTTGCCGCATAAACAGTAAAGAAAATAAGGATGAATACTGCCGCGATCGTCATGATGACTTTCCTCTTCTCATGGAAGCGGTTAGAAAAATACTCCGGCAGCGTGATCGCATTCCCCGCCTTCTCGCTGTATCTGCGCAGGCGCTTTGATACGATCAGCCAGTTGATGTAGGTTCCTGCCGCCAGGCCGATCGCCGTCCACGCGGCGTCTGCTATCCCGCACCAATACGCCACGCCGGGCAGACCCATGAGCAGCCAGCCGGACATATCCGACGCTTCGGCGCTCATCGCTGTCACCCAGGGCCCCAGGCTTCTTCCCCCGAGGAAATATGCGTCTGAACTTGCGTTTGCCTTCTTTGCAAAAGTAACGCCTAAAATAATAACTGCCGCCATGTAGATAATCATGGCAGCCAGTATCTGCAATGTTTCTCCCATTCCATATTATCCTTTCTTTATTTCACACCGGCACGATGCCGGCGCTTTTTATTTTGTGCTCTATGAGAAGACTGCCGATGAAATCCGAAGGAATTTTCACGCGCTCCCCATGGCACAATATGGCACTAATTATAAACAAAATATAAAGTTTTGGCAATGTTTACTTGATATCTATACAGAAAAGTTTTTCATGGCATGAAGAAGCGGCAGCCGTTTTCCGGCTGCCGCTCAAAAACTGTCTGTATCTGATTAACCTTCGTATCCGTTCGGATTCTGGCTCTGCCATCTCCAGGAGTCCTCGCACATCTCCTCAAGGCCTCTCTCCGCTACCCAGTGAAGCTCGTTCTTCGCCTTTGTCGCGTCACAGTAGCATGTCGCGATATCGCCCGGGCGGCGCGGCTTGATCTGATACGGGATCTCCTTGCCGCATGCCTTGCTGAACGCCTTAACCATATCGAGTACGGAATATCCGTTTCCTGTTCCGAGATTGTAGACAGACACGCCTGCCTTGTCTTTCAGCTTCTCAACTGCACGCACGTGGCCGATCGCAAGATCCACCACATGGATGTAGTCGCGGACGCCTGTTCCATCCGGTGTATCGTAGTCGTCGCCGAATACTCCGAGGCACTCCAGCTTGCCGATCGCAACCTGTGTGATATACGGGATCAGGTTGTTCGGGATACCCTTCGGATCTTCTCCGATCATGCCGCTCTTGTGCGCTCCGATCGGGTTGAAGTAACGGAGCAGGACGACATTCCATTCCGGATCTGCCGTATGAAGATCTGTCAGGATCTGCTCAAGCATCCATTTCGTCCATCCGTACGGGTTCGTGCAGGTTCCCTTCGGGCATTCCTCTGTGATCGGAATGAACGCCGGATCTCCGTAAACCGTAGCTGAAGAACTGAAAATGATATCCTTCACGCCGTGATTTCTCATGACGTCGCAGAGTGTGATCGTTCCGCCGATATTGTTCTCATAATACTCCAGCGGCTTTGCAACAGACTCGCCGACTGCCTTCAGTCCCGCGAAATGGATCACGCACTCAACCTCTTCTTTGTCAAAGACCTCGTTGAGCCCCTCTCTGTCGCGGATGTCTACTTTATAGAACTTTAAATCTTTTCCTGTGATCTGCTTTACTCTCTCAAGAGATTTCTCTGAAGCATTATAAAGATTGTCCACCACTACAACCTCATATCCTGCGTTCAGCAGCTCCACACATGTGTGGCTTCCGATAAATCCGGCTCCGCCGGTTACTAATATTGCCATATCGTTTCCTCCTTCAACTGTGTGATTTTCAATTGTTCCGCTGTGCTGCTCCCGGGAGCGCCTCTCCCGTTCACATTCACAGTATACCATAATCCCCTGTGGAATGCTTTATACTTTTAGACCATCTTATGGTAAAAATGTTGCATAATTGTTTTCACACGGACAACTGGGCTACTGGTATTTCTTCACGATCTCCTGCATTGTATCCCACTTTGCTTCCATATCCTCAACGAGCTTAAACTGTGTACGGCATCTGTCGAGGTTGTGCCCCTCTCTGTGGATCTTGAAGTAATGGTCTCCTTCAAGGTAGTCTGTCAGGAATCTCATACCGCACTCAAAGGTCATCACCTTAGCGCCCATCGGAAGCAGTTCGACCTCTTTCTCAGTCAGTCTTCCGCCGCATCCCTCGAGGAAGCCTTTTACGTAGATCTCAAACAGCTCCATGCTGCAGGATACCTTGCTCAGGTCGGGCTCGTCCTCAGCCGCCGTGCTTGCGCCGAAGCGGATGGAATCGCCGAAATCATTCATTGCCAGTCCCGGCATAACCGTGTCAAGGTCGATCACACAGATTCCTTTGCCGGTGATGTTGTCGATCATGATATTGTTCAGCTTTGTGTCGTTATGTGTAACACGGAGCGGGATCTCGCCTTTTGCCTGCAGGTCGCCGAATACATTTGCAACATCCTCATGTGCGAGCACGAAATCGATCTCTTTCTGCACATCTGCCGCACGGCCGCATACATCCTTCTCCACTGCTTCTTTGAACACCTGGAATCTCGCCCTTGTGTCATGGAACCCTTTGATCGTCTCATGAAGCGTCTCAGCCGGATAATCAGCCAGAAGTCTCTGGAAGTTGCCGAACGCCACTGCGCTCTCATAGAAGTCCTCCGGTTTCTCGACCTGATCATAGCTTGTCGCGTCCGTAATAAATATATAGGATCTCCAATACTCGCCCTGAGAATCTACGAAATACTGTTTTCCGTCCTTCGCCGGGATCAGGTTCAGTGTCTCGCGGTCCGGATCTCCTCCGTTCTCAGCGATCCTTTCACGCAGATAGGAGGTCACTCCAACTACGTTTTCCATCAGCTCTTCCGGGTTCGTGAAGATCTCCTTGTTCATCCTCTGGAGAATTGCCTTCAGAGTTCCCATCTTACCGATCCTGAACACGAGAAGATACGTATCGTTGATATGTCCGCTGCCGTACGGCTGCCAGCTCAGCAGTTCTCCCTCATATTCAAAATTGTTGATCGCTTCATTGATCTGTGCTTCTGTCATACGTTCCATTTCTATTCCTCCCAAAGCTTCTGCGGATATACGCCCGCATCTTTCAGTTCCTGCATTGCAGCCACAACGACCGGCTTGTCTTCTTTGTATGTCACTCCGTACCACTTATCCTCTGACTCGAGAACTGCCACTGTCGCGCGGTCCTCCTCAAGAAGCGTGCTCACGACAGAAGGAAGGAAATATTCGCATTTCATCGGATTCTCCTTCAGTCCCTTCTCCAGGAAGGCCGGGAAGCCTGCATTGATCTCGTCAAGTATGCTTCTCGTGAATCCCCACATATTCATAGATACAAGCGTATCTCCGTCCACGTCTACCCAGGTCTCTCCGTCATCCTCTGAATAAGCGATGCCGTCTCCGCGTTTCTCGATCCTTGTGCGCTCTGTCACTCTGACAAGCTCTTTCTTCTCGTTCAGCTCGCAGATGCCTCTCGCCACGTGTCCGTTGTCTGTCACTGTATTCTTCAGGCGGTATCCCACCATTGTGTAGCGGTACTTGTCGTCATCCTCATGTGTCGTCAGATAATCATAGATCACTTCAAACGCATGCTTTCCGTAGTAATCGTCTGCATTGATTACAGCGAAAGGTCCGTCGATCTGATCGATCGCGCTCAGAACCGCATGCGCCGTTCCCCACGGCTTCACTCTTCCTTCCGGAACCTCGAAGCCTTCCGGGATGTTGTGCAGGTCCTGGAATGCGTACTCTACGTCCATGATCTTTGCCATCCTGTCTCCTACAGCCTCTTTAAAGTCAGCCTCGTTCTCTTTCTTGATGATAAAGATTACTTTTTCGAACCCTGCCCGTTTCGCATCAAAGATAGAGAAATCCATAATGATATGCCCTTCCTTATCTACAGGGTCGATCTGTTTGAGGCCGCCGTACCTGCTTCCCATGCCCGCTGCCATAATGACCAATACCGGTTTCTTCATCTTTTTTCCCTCCTAATTTCATAATATCTGTCTTCTGGGAACTATTTGTTCACTGATTTTATTGTATGACAAATGTGTACAAAAATCTTTATCCGATATTGCTTTTCATTTGCACAATCTGCTTTTTCATTTTGCATTTTTGTTTGAATTGTTGTATGATTATCACAAAGAAATCTAAGGAGGTTTTGACCGTATGGAGTACCAGGGATTAATATTCACAGACAGTCTTCATATTGAAGAGTTATTTTCCCTTCACTATTTCGAATATATGAGCAGTTTTTCCTTCCGGGGCGAATCTCACGACTTTTGGGAGTTCATCTGCGTTGACAAAGGCGAGGTGACGATCGGAGCCGGTGAAGCCGTACATATACTGAGGAGAGGGCAGATTGCTTTCCACAAGCCGAACGAGTTTCACTGGGTCAAAGCCAACGGCAGCGTGGCGCCGAATCTGATCGTTATCTCATTCTCCTGCCACAGCCCGATGATGAACTTTTTCTGCGACAAAATCCTGAGCGTAGAGGAATCCGAACGCCGTCTTCTCGCCAGGACGATCACAGAGGCCGGCAATTATCTTGAAGGGAGGCTGGATGATCCTTATCAGACTGTCCTGAAAGTGAAGGAGGATGCAGATCCGGCTTCCGGCCAGCTCATCCGCGTTTTCCTCGAGCAGCTTCTGATCAGCCTCTGGCGCCGCTATCATAATATTTCTGCTGTGCCGCAGAACAGAAAAGCAGACCAGCTCCCGGACAAGACGATAAAAGAAAACAATGATACCGAGCTGTTCAACCAGATCACCTCGTACCTGAATCAGAATCTTGCCGAACACATCACAATAGAGAAAATATGCAGGGACAATCTGATCGGACGCTCCCAGCTGCAGAAGCTCTTCCTGAAAAAAAGCGGCGCTGGGATCATCGAGTATTTTTCAGATATGAAGATCGACGCCGCAAAGCAGATGATCCGGACCGAACAGATGAATTTTACTCAGATTTCCGAAAAGCTCGGTTATTCTTCGATCCACTACTTTTCAAGGCAGTTTAAAAAGCTGACCGGCATGACGCCGTCTGAATACGCTTCGTCCATCAAAGCAATGGCTGACCGCAATATGGAGCAGGAAGGAAAGGGCTCCCGCAAAAAAAGCCATACTCACGGCCGCCAGGCAGAAAGCCGACGTGGAAAATAGCGCCGCATCCTGCCGCTCAGGCAGAAAGAGTCTCGCATCAGACAGCCTGAACCGGAGTGCAGCTATGATACGGATGTACCCATTCCCATAAAAAAGAAGTGGCCAGCCTCTCTTCTATATGGCTGACCACTTCTTTTTTACTGTTCAATTCTTTATTCCGAGTATGCAGGACACCGCCTTGGGATCCGTCCTCTCCGGCTCTGCACTATGCGAGCCCGAATTTTACCGCATTATAGATATTGATTCCGACGATCACGATCATAAGTGCGATAAACAGCTTGTTGACGCCGTCCTCGTCGATCTTCTTGTTCACCTTGCTTCCGAGGGTTCCTCCTAAGATGCCGCCGATGACCATCGCCAGGAAATATGAGATCTTGATATCCGGGATCGTGCCGGTCGCACAGGTCTGCACAAGGCTGGTGATCTGCGAGAACATAATGATATAGAGTGAACTCAGGGCCGCCTCCTTCGTGCTCATGGAGAAGAAATATGCAAGTACCACAAGGTTGATAGGACCGCCGCCGATCCCGAGGAAGCTGGACATGATTCCAAGCAGGATGCCGATCACAAGACAGAGCCAGATCTGCGTGTACTGTTTCGTATGTATTTTCTTCTTATAGATCGTATAGATCAGTGTTCCGAGCGTGATAACGATCAGTACGATCGCCTGTGTCATTCCGACCAGGTTCTCATTGCCCACAGCAGATTTCAGCATCTGGAACATGCTCTTTCCCATAACGCCTCCGGCCGCAGCTCCAATCGCAAGGCCTGTAGCGGTGCGTACATTGAGCTTTGCCGATTTTGCACGGATGTTCTTGTACACAGAAACCACCGACATGGCAAGCACTGTACAGCCGGACAGAAAACTGATGCTGCTGACGCTCATGACTCCCACTGCATCAAGCACCGGCTTGATAATAACACCTCCGCCGATTCCGCAGATCGACCCTGCAATCGATGACAGAATACTCACTGCAAAAAAAATACACACCATTACCATATGACTTTTCCCTTCCCTTCTGTACATGTTCTGCCGCTGATCCCCGCCTATATCAGGGAGCCTCAGCCGTTTTCCTTTTTTCATTTCGATTGTTTTAACTATAGCTCATTTTTATTCCGCCTGCTAGCTGTTCGTTGTCTTTTTTTATATATATCCTGTCATCTTTCCTTGCTTTTCCCTCCGACTTGTATTATGGTGGTCTTATAGATATGAAAGCAAGGAGTGATAGACACTATGAAACAGCCTAATATTATTCTGATCATGACAGATCAGCTCCGCTGGGACTGCCTCGGCTATGCCGGCCATCCTGATGTAAAGACGCCTTATCTCGACACGCTCGCCTCGAAAGGCGTGGTCTTCAATCATGCGTACAGCGCATGTCCGAGCTGCATTGCCGCAAGAGCCGCGCTGCACACAGGAATGGAGCAGAGCCATCACGGAAGGGTCGGATATGAGGACAATATCCCCTGGAACTATGCCCACACGATGGCGGGTGAGCTCTCCAAAGCCGGATACTATACGCAGTGTGTCGGCAAGATGCATGTCCATCCACTGAGGAACTACCTGGGATTTGACAATGTCGACCTGCACGACGGTTATCTCCATTCGGCGAGATACGGGAGCGTTCCTTACCGTGAGTCCCAGTTTGTCGCCGACGACTATTTCTACTGGCTCAAGCAGGAGCTGGGCGTTACCGCGGATGTGACAGATACTGGGATCGACTGCAACAGCTATCTCGCAAGGCCGTGGATGCACGACGAGAAATACCATCCGACCAACTGGGTGACCGAGCGCAGCCTTGATTTCCTGCGCCGGCGCGATCCACGGAAGCCGTTTTTCCTCATGGCGTCTTACTTAAGGCCCCATCCGCCGTTTGACGCTCCGCAGTACTATTTTGACCTGTATAAGGACAAGGAGCTGCGCGCGCCTTTCGTCGGAGACTGGGAGACCGACAAATACCTGAAGCGGGACGGAAGGATCTTCGACTCGAAGACTGGTCCTATCGACCCTGAGCTGGCGCGCCAGGCACAGATCGGATACTATGCTTGCATCACGCATCTTGACCACCAGATCGGCCGTCTCATCATGGCACTGATCGAGCATGAGGTCTATGACGATTCGATCATCATCTTTACCTCAGATCACGGTGAAGAACTCTGCGACCACCATATGTTCCGGAAATCCCGCCCATATGAGGGAAGCTGCCATATCCCGCTGCTCATCTCAGCCGGAAAAAATGTGATGCCCGGGATAAAAGTCTCTTCCGTGTGCCACGATATTGCCGAGCTTCGCGATGTCATGCCTACTCTTCTCGAGATCGCCGGAGCGGAGATCCCGGATTCCGTAGACGGGCACAGCCTTCTTGCACTGGCTGAGGATCCCGGCTCCACAGTACGCACATGGCTGCACGGAGAACACTCCTACGGTGAGTTTTCCAATCACTGGATTGTGACTGAGACGGACAAATACATCTGGTATTCCGAGACCGGAGAGGAACAGTATTTCTGTCTGAAGGACGACCCGCATGAGCTCTGCTGCCGGATCGGCGACGCCGCCTGCCAGGACAGGATCAACGAGCTCCGCGGCCATCTGATCGATTCACTGAAGGGACGCTCGGAGGGGTTTACGGACGGAACGGTCCTGATCGCAGGGCGAGCGTATCCTCCCACACTTCCCTCTGCAACTGAAGCGTGAGACATTCTTTGTATTGTTTATGAAGCTGTACTTCAAAGTGTACAGCTTCTTTTTTCAGCTTTCAAACGGCTGACGTTTTTAAGTTTTTCGTGGAAATTTTTTATATATATTGCTTTTTGCATCCTTGTTATACTATAATGGAGACTGCGGGGGAGATTCACGGCACTGCATGAAACCAGATTGAAACCGGGAGGTAATAATATGGGGAATCGACACTACTCAGTTAAAAGTACAGATATACAGAAACTAAACGCAAAGCTCCTGTCCATATCACTGTCCAGAGATGAAAAAGACTGGCAGAGCGTGCTGCATACACATCCATTTACAGAGCTTTTCTATGTTGTAAAGGGGAAGGGCAATTTTCTCTTTCGGGACGAAACATATTCCATCAACCAGGGCGACCTCATCATCGTCCCTCCGTACCTGGAGCATACCGAACAGTCTATTCCGGGAAATCCGCTGGAATACTACGTCCTTGCGATTGATGGTATTTCTTTCCAGGCGGAAAACGAGGAATCAAGCACACAGGTATTCTGCAATTTCAGCTCATCTCCGTTTATTGTGGACTTATTCGAACAGATGCTGTATGAGGTGCGGAGCAATGAATACGGTTCGAACACAATATGCCAGGATCTTCTTGAGATCCTGATCGTCAGGATCACACGGATCCAGCATCTCCGTCCCGTACCGGCAGCCTCGGTACGCATGACAAAAGAATGCGCGCAGATCAAGGAGTACCTGGACACAAACTATGCCGAACATATCACGCTGGATTCTCTTACGCGGCTGACACATATGAACAAATATTATATGGCACACTCATTTGCAAAATATACAGGCCTGTCGCCGATCCAGTATCTCAACGAACGGAG
>CALWQS010000023.1 GCA_944383745.1 uncultured Mediterraneibacter sp.
GTACGTTTGTACATCCTGCTTAAAATCAGGACGCGTAGAACGTGCATAATAGTTTGAACCTGCAGAGAAAGAAATAAGGGATCGATTCAAGCTTGCTTGAAATCGGTCCCTTATTTCTTTCTCTATAGGGCGGACGCCCGTGAGCGAGATGAAGCGCAGCGAAATCGAGCTGCAGGTTCAACCGGACGCCGCAAAAACCTTTCTTTCAAGCTTGCTTGAAATCGATCCTTTATTTTTTTCTCTATAGGGCGAACGCCCGTGAGCGAGATGGAGCATAGCGGAATCGAGCTGCAGGTTCAAACGGACGCCGCATAGGGCGGACGCCCGTGAGCGAGATGAAGCGCAGCGAAATCGAGCTGCATGCGTTCAGCAGCAGAACAGCCGATACCCGACAACCAGAAACAGCACTGTGAGGATTACGCCCCATACAAGATTCGGAAGCAGCATCATGATGAACATGCCGAGCGCCATCCAGAACAGCGCAAATCCCAATACTCTTTTCATTCTGCCACTTCCGAAAAATCTGTTATCTTATTCTATGCATTTCCCTTAAGTTTTATGCTTCGTCATCCGAGTCAAGAATATCCATGACGTCTTTTTCCGTCATCTTCTCGTCCTTTTCCGAAAAACGGTCCATTACATCAGGTATCATATCCAGAAGCTTTGTGATCATGTCCTGATTCTTAATATTGACCAGCTTTGTCCTGCCGTCCTGGATAACGATCACCGCGCTGGGGGAGATTCTTCCGCCCATGCCTCCCATGCCCTTCTCTTTCTTCTCCGCGTTGAACGAGCCCGCGCCGATTCCGAAAGACACATCCACAAGAGGAAGTATGATCGTTCCATTAATGTGGATCGCATCTCCCACGACTGTCTTTGACGACACAACGCTGTCCATTCCCTCAAAGAGCGCCTTCACTGTCGAACTAAAGTTGTTTCCTTCTGCCATTTCATTTTCCTCCTCTTATGACATTCTATCGTTTCATTTTCCGGATACGCCGGAAGGTTATCCTGACATCCTTATCCCACACAAGATTCCAGAGCGGGATTATAATATACAGCACACGCAGCTTTCCCTCAGCATATATATTTCCTTTTAAAATTTTATGCTGGAAATCCGGCTCCAGATCTATATGGTCTCCTATCGCCGGATAGAGCAGGCTGATCCAGGCAAGGGCGTACCCTGTGTATGCAGGGTCCTCGAAGCCGAACCTCACCTCAGCCTTCAGTTTTTTCGGAAAAAGAAAAACCAGCAGTCTCCTCAGTTCCCTCACCGCCCGCCGGAAAGCCCTTTTATGCGTTTCATTTGCCAGAAAGGCTGTCAGCCTGTCCTTTTTCTTCACCAGTGATCTGATTTTATCACAGGATCTGCGGAATGTATATTTTACTCTTTCAATCCGCAGGCAGATTTTTTCATACAGACTTTTCGTCTTTGTCTCTGAAGCTTCTTTTCTCTTTTTTTGGCTTTCTTCTTTCCTGGGAGCTTCGTCAGACAGAGCTTTTTCCTTCTCTGAAGCTTCTGCAGATAAGTCTTCTTCCTTGTCCGGCAGTTCCGGCGCAGAAGCATCGGCGTTCTCTTCCTGATCCGGCGCAGAAGCGCTGCTGCCCGCTCCCTCAGCTTCCTCCAGTCCCTCCGAGTTCTCCATTCTTTCCGCTTCTTCCGATCCATCCAGCCCTTTTGGGGTCTTCAATCTTCCCGCTTCTTCCGGTTTCTCTTCTCCTGACCTGAAGTGTTTCCATCCGATGCGGAAGTCCCACCGCCATTCCCCCGACTCATAGCTCACTTCCCCTCGGATCAGATGGATGAGCCAGTGAAACTTCAGTTTTCCGCGGATCGTATCCGCCCGCTCTTCCGCCGACGCGTCGAACCGGTAGACTGCCGGATTCAGGATGAGTACCGATGCAGCAAGAATTGCGAGACAGAGTACCGCTGCAAGAATGATCCCTACAATTTTTAAAATCAACAGAAGTATATGTAACATCAGTATTTCCGCTCCGTCTCATCATATTCACTCTGCCGCCTGAGGATCCACTTGCGGACATCGGCGGTTCCCGTTTCCCTGTACGCCGCCTCCGTCATCTCTTCCACAAGATACAGGGCGTCCAGATATCCGTCCGCAATCCCCACAACGAAAAGTTCCGCACTGTCAAATATATGCTGTTTCAGCAGCATGCCGGAGAAAAACTCAAGCTGATTCTGTTTTCCCTGTGCCAGCGCAATAACATAGACCGCAGGCTGAATCCTGTTCTTCTGTAGTCTTTCCATTATCTTCCGCTTTTTATTCACCCAGTTTTCACTGATATATAAATCACAGTAAAACTTCATCTGCATCTCCTGTCATCTCCGTCAATTATAGTATGAATCAAGAATCTGCTTTGCGATCACTACCGCTTTTCCGCTGGCGCTGCCGTCCGATCCCTCCGTGATCACACTGATGACCAGTTCCGGATCATCCACGTTGGTAAATCCCATGAACCAGGAATGTGTTTTTTCGCCGTCTGAAAGGCTGTATTCTGCGGTGCCTGTCTTTCCCGCGGCAGTATAGGAGGCCCCGTTCAGCACAGAACCTGTCCCCTCTTCCACAACGGCAGTCATGTATTCTTTCAGCTGTGCAGCCTCAGCCGTTGTCATCAGACGCTTGTAGCTCTTCGGCACATTCCTGCGGATCTCGGTCCCCGTATAATTCGTCACGCTGTCCACGAGGTACGGCTCCATCAGAGTGCCGTCATTTGCGATCGCCTGCGTGATCAGCGCCATGTGGTACGGGCTCACAGTGGTCTTTCCCTGTCCCATTGCAGTCATCATGACCTCAGCCTCTGACGACTCATCTGTCAGGGCAAACGAGCTCTTCGTATACCCAAGCACAGAAGGAAGGCTCTTGTTAAACAGCAGGTCCTCAGCGGTATCGCGGTATCCCGAAATATCCAGCAGCGTTCCGATATGTGCGAAGGATGCATTGCAGGAATTGGCGATTGACGATCTCAGATCCTCGAATCCGTGTACTGTCCCTCCGAAGCAGTGGATCGTCGTATCCCCTGTCGTGATCTCGCCGGCACAGTCATACGTATAACCTGCATAATCAGCGTTCTGCCGCATGAAAGCAAGCGTGGTCACGATCTTGAAGGTCGATCCGGGAGCATAGGACCCCTGCGTTGCCCTGTTCAAAAGAGGACTGTTCTCTTCATCCGTATTCAGAGTCGACCAGTCGCTCACGATATAATTCGGGTCATAGTCCGGTTTTGAGACCATGGACAGGATCTTTCCGGTCGACGCCTCCATCACGACAACAGCCCCCTTGTTGCTGCCGAGCGCATCGTACGCCGCCTGCTGCAGATCAGCATCCAGCGTCGTCACTACAGTATCACCCATATTTTTCGAACCGCTGAACTCGTTCTGAAGCTTTTCGAGAAAGAAAGCGTTGGAGGTGAGCAGCTCAAAGTTTTCTGCCGACTCAAGCCCGGTGCTTCCCAGATCCGGATTGCTGTATCCGATGACATGGGCAAATGCAGATCCGTAAGGATACGTCCTTGTCTCAGTCCCGTCCTCGGCAATCTGCGTCGCCGCCAGAATATTGCCGCTGCGGTCGGTAATATTCCCCCGCACGACCCGCTCTGCAAACGCATCCTGCCTCTGATTGTACGGACTGTTCACCACGGTTCCCGCCCGGACGACAGTGAAATAGACGAGGTACGCCATAAGAGCGATAAAAAGTATCACAAAAAAATACGTAACTCTAGCGAACTCTTTGTTTTGCACGCGCTCTTTGCTTTTGGCGCGTCCTCTGTTTCGGGACTTCCTCGAATCTCGGTTTACTTCCCGCCGTGTTCTTTCTGGTCGTCTTTCCCGATTCATCTCTTAACTCCCTTTCTTTCTTTTTCTCTATCTCAGCCTCTTCATCTTCTCTCAATATATACAGTCCCTGAATGATGCCGAACATGATCATCGTGCTGAGCATGGAGCTTCCGCCGTAGCTGACAAGAGGAAGAGTCAGGCCTGTCAGTGGAATAAACTTCGTCACGCCGCCGATCTGAAGGAACACCTGGAACACATAGCATGTTCCGAGCCCAAGCGCCACCAGCTTATAAAACTGGTTTTTCAGTTCCATGGCAATGTTCAGGAACATGACGTAGCAGCTCACACAGATCAGGATCAGGCATAGGGCGTAGATCACACCCATCTCCTCCGTGATCGCCGAGAAGATCAGATCCGTCTCCGCCACAGGGATCGTGTCAGGCTGTCCCTGGAACAGGCCTGTCCCAAACCAGCTTCCGCTTCCGATCGCGAAGAGTGACTGTGCGATCTGATATCCCCCGCCGCTGTAGGCGGCAAGTGGGTCCTGCCACGCTTCCACCCTGACCTGTATGTGTGAGAACAGATGGTAACCGATCACAGCGGCCCCGCATCCTGCCGCGATCCCGGCAAGCGCATACAGCGGCTGGCGCGTCGCAACGTACAGCATAATCAGGTACACAATGAAAAAGATCAGCGCCGCCCCCAGGTCCGTAGACACCACGAGGATAAGCACATGTGCCGCTGCAATGGCTGTGGTGACGACCACGTTCTTAAATTCCGTCGATTTCTTCAGGCTTGCCGCTACAAAGAAAACAAACAGGATCTTGACAAATTCTGACGGCTGTATATTCACCGGGCCGAGGTCAAAACTGAGCTTCGCACCGCCGGATCTCCCCGCGAACAGCGCGACAGCGAGGAGGGCTGCTCCTCCCACGCATGCATAGACATATGTCCATCGGTCCAGAAACGTCAGCTTACGGATCAGTACAGGCACGACAAGCCCGAACACGATGCCGACAATAATAAACACAAGCTGTCTCACGGAACTGCCGTACGGGGTTTTATTATCCGATGACAGCCTTGTGATCATGATCATTCCCGCTGTGATCAGCATGCACATGTTGTTCACGACAAGCCTGGACACGTTCGGATAGATCAGATTGTACAGAAGGATCACCGCCAGCAGGACAACCGCCAGCGCAGCATAAATAAACAGGACTCTGACGTCCTCCGTCGCGAGATACATCGCCGCAAAAGCCGTAAGCTGCAGCAGGAACATCAGCACATCCTGCACGATCAGCGTCCGTTTCTCTTCATCCTCATAGCTCTGTGTAAAGATCGAGAAACAGGAAAACGTATAAGCCGCCATAAGGATAATGATTAGGTATTTTGAAATCTGAATTATTATGTTGACCACTTTTTCACCTGCTTTATATTATTCCTCTTTTAAAATGCCCCTGTGTGTAGGCGAACTCCGGAGCAGCCTTCTGCCCCTGCAGAAACGCCTGCTCAGACAGAACCAGCATTTTCTTCACTTCTTCCCCGCTCTCCACAGAAAACTGCAGACGCAGCCGCTTCGGACTGAGCGCTGTGACCTTCTCTGCCTGCGTGCCGAGATACAGCGGAGCTGAATTATAAATGATATTATAACAAAATTCGCAGCAGTTTCTTACCGGGAACTGCTTCCGGCACCGGTCTGTCAGCACTGTGACGCCGGACACTCCCGCACATCCGGAAACCGTATTGACAACGCACTGCGCCGAGATCATGACCGGGATGCGGCCGTATACGATCATCTCCGCTCCCCCGATCCCGAGCCTGCCCAGTTCGCCCTCGTTGAGCTCCAGCGGCGCTGTAAATTCCGCCGCGCCCTCTCTTTTCCAGAATCCCTTTGCATATCGGTTAAATACATATAGATTATGGTCCAAGATTACCGGTTTGTCAAATCCATGTTCTATCAGAAACTGAAAAGTATCATAATTCCTGATCAGCAGCCCATCCATCGGGAAGCTTCGGACAGCGTCATATTCCCTCTCTGCCCAGTCTGCCGCTTTCTTCCGGAATATGTGCGGCATCGCCGGGAACACCTCGATACCTTCTTCTCTCAGCTCTTCAAAAACCTTTTTCAGCCGCCTGTTTCGGAAGAAGTCCTCTGCCATAGAGCATTCAGGATAGATCCGCTGTATCACGCCGTTCTTCCTCTTCATCCAGTCTCTCAGCGCATCAAGCTGCTCTTCCTTCTCCGTCAGTACAGAAAAAGGAACGGTTTCTGCTCGTTTCCCCTCTTTTTTTCTGTCTTCCGGTTCCTCGGCAGCATGCGGTTCTTCCGGCCGTTCTTCCGCTGTCCCTGATCCGGGCTGGGGATCTGCCGGAAACGCCGTCTTCCCACCTGGATTTCTCCTGTGGATTTCCGCCAGAGCTTCCTCGAGACCGGCAAGAGCGGCTCTTCGCAGGCCGTTGAGCTGCTGGACTGGGAGGAATATGCCTTCGTCCATCGAAATCTCCAGCGTCTCAAAACAAAATGGTGAGTTCCCGGTCTTCATTATGTGGCTCCGCACATCTTTCTCCTCCAGGGGACGCTTCTGCGCTTCAGTTACACATTCCTCCGACTCTGCTGTGAACGACACCTCTCTGCAGATCACAGTGAGGACAGCCGGACAGGAGGGAAAAAGGGACAGGAAACCGTGGATCTTCTCCTGCTTCCCCGCAGAAACGTACTTCTCGTCCAATTCCTTGAGAAGCTGCCCGTTCCGTATCCTGCGGAAAACAGCGCCGCGTTCGAACCTGACTCCCTTCGGCGCCAGGAAAGTCACACTTCCGCCCTTCTCCACCGGGCTCCCTAAAGTGTAGTTCTCTTTTCCCCCGCCGATTCGGATAACGTCCCCTCTGTGGAGTTCAGTCAGGGCTGTGCCTCTGACTTCCCGTCCTCTCTGCTCCGTCATCCTTACAGCGTCAACGCCTTCATGGTTCGGGCGGTCAAGTGAGATCATTTCTCTGCCGTTGTGCCTTTCATAATAGCCCGTGTGTGAGCCTCCTCTGTTATACAGATCCATGAGCATTTCCCTGTCCTCCGCGCGGACAGAGAAGTTCTTCCTCCCGGAAGACAGATACAGGTCTGTATACTTCCTGTACATCGCTGTGACGGCCGCCACGTACTCCGGTCCTTTCATACGCCCTTCGATTTTGAAAGAATCAATCCCCGCCTCCACAAGCTCAGGGATCAGCTCCAGCGTGCAGATATCTTTCAGGCTCAGGTAATGCCGTTTTTTCCCTCCGGCTGTATACGGCAGACGGCATGGCTGGGCGCACTGCCCCCTGTTGCCGCTCCGGCCGCCAATGATGCTGCTCAGAAGGCACTGCCCTGAATAGCAGTAGCACAGAGCCCCGTGGACAAAGCATTCTACCTCAAGGCCGGTTCCGTCATGAATCTGTCTTACCTCCTCCAGGGAGAGCTCCCTCGCGGGTACTATGCGCCGTGCGCCTCTTTGCTCAAGAAAGCGGGCTCCCTCCACATTCGTAACCGTCATCTGCGTGCTCGCATGGAGATCCATCTCAGGGAACCAGGTCCTGACAGCGTCAAACACACCGATGTCCTGGACAATCACAGCGTCCAGCCCTTCCTCATAGAGCGGCGCGAGATACTCATACAGTCCGTCCATCTCTTCCTCTTTCAGAAGCGTATTCACAGTAAGATAAAACCTGCACCCGTGAAGATGCGCTTCCCTGACTGCACGCCGCAGCTCTTCTTCCGAAAAATTGTCCGCATATGCGCGCGCGCCGAACTTTGGCCCGCCCGCATACACAGCGTCCGCTCCCGCCCGCACTGCAGCGCGGAAGCAGTCATAGGAGCCTGCCGGAGCAAGTATTTCAATCTCTCTGTTTCTTTTTTTGCTGTCAATCTCACCTGTCATTTTTCCACCTTTTACTCCCCGCGTTTTTCTGTGAAAATACTCGGTTAATGAAATAGGCTGTCGTTTCTGACAGCCTATCCATCACTACCTTCTCCGGTTTTTCATTTCTGTTTCGAGTTTCACGATCTGCATCTGCAGGTCGTTATTCTCTTCCTTCATCTTCGCAAGTTCCTTCTCCGCATTCTCCAGCTTGATCTGCGCCGAGATCAGTTCATGCTTCAGGTCATACATCTCCTTGTCCTTCAGCTCAATATCACTCTCAAGGGAATCTCCCTGCTTCTTCGCCTTAAAATAGTCATCTGCGATATTCAGCGCAAGAAGTACATTCCTCGTATCTGCGCTCTGCTTCCTGTACCCCTCGCTGTTCGCACACTCCGTTATCTTATGGTTCAGATAGGAAGATACTTTCTGAAGATACTCTTCGCCTTCAAATCCGCTGAGGGTATATACCTTCCCTCCGATTAATACTTCTGTAAAATGTTTTGCTGAACTCATAGCATCCTCCTCGCATTTCTTAAAAGCTATTATAAACTATTTACCAGCAAAAACCAACTGTTTTTTCAAGAATTGTCGGTCAGCCGCCTCCTGCCGGGTCACTGTTCCCCCATGCCGGCCGGAGAAGGAATGCCAAGATGCGTATAAGCCAGTTCGGTTACGACCCTGCCTCGGGGCGTGCGCTGGATAAAGCCATTTTTCAGCAGATACGGTTCATATACATCCTCCAGAGTTCCCGCGTCTTCGGATATCGCCGCAGCAAGTGTGTCAAGTCCCACCGGACCGCCCTGGAACTTCTCGATCATGGTCAGAAGTATGCCTCTGTCAATATGATCCAGCCCGTACTTGTCCACGTCAAGAAGGTCGAGCGCATAATTGGCCACCTTCTTTGTAATCCTGCCGTCATACTTCACCTGTGCAAAATCTCTGACCCGCTTCAGCAGCCTGTTCGCCAGACGCGGGGTGCCGCGCGAACGTCTCGCCAGCTCCAGGGCTCCTTCTTCCTCGATCTCTACGCCGAGCACCTTCGCGGAGCGCTGGATGATCGTCTTAAGCTCTTCGTCCGTATAAAATTCCAGCCGGTTTACCACGCCGAACCTGTCCCTCAGCGGCGCTGTCAGCATTCCGGCCCTTGTGGTAGCACCCACGAGCGTAAACTTCGGAAGATTCAGGCGTATGGATCTGGCGCTGGCCCCTTTCCCGATCATGATATCGATCGCATAATCCTCCATCGCCGGGTACAGTACCTCTTCCACCTGCCGGTTCAGCCTGTGGATCTCATCCACAAACAGGACGTCATTCTCCTGAAGTCCGTTCAGTATGGCGGCAATCTCGCCGGGCTTTTCGATCGCCGGGCCGGAAGTCACCTTGAGATTGACGCCCATCTCGTTTGCGATGATGCCTGCTAACGTTGTCTTGCCAAGACCCGGAGGCCCATAGAAGAGGACATGGTCCAGAGCCTCCCCGCGTGCCTTCGCGGCTTCAATATAGATCTTCAGTGTCTCCTTAGCCTTCTCCTGCCCAATATAATCTTCGAGATACTGCGGACGGAGCTGCCCTTCTATCTTAATATCCTCTTCCAGATTTTCTGTTGTTATGATTCTTTTTCCCATGTTCTCCCTCTGTTCCGTTTACCGCAGACGTCTATCCTGCAGACGTCTGCCGCCTGCAGGATCAAAACAGATACTTCAAAGCTTCTTTCAGTATCTCCTCCACAGTCGCGCACTCTGCCGATGTCTTCTTCACCGCTCTCATGCTTTCAGCGCTTCCATAACCGAGAGCCACAAGCGCCTGCACTGCCTCCGCCTGCATACCGCTGTCCGAAGACGCATCCGGCGCTTCTCCATACGCGCCTGCTCCATGCGCCGCCTGCTCCAGCACATCTTCGATCTTCAGCTTATCCTTCAGCTCAAGAATCAGCTTCTCTGCCGTCTTTTTCCCGATCCCCGGTGCTGCCGAGATCGCCTTGGCGTCCCCCGCCATAACTGCGAAACGGAGTTCGTCAGGAGAAAGACATGAGAGGATATTCAGTCCGCCCTTCGGTCCGATCCCGCTTACGCCGATCACCAGACGGAAAATCTCCAGATCCTCTCTTGTCAGAAAACCAAACAGCTGCATCATGTCCTCTCTGACATTGAGATATGTATAGATCTTCACTTCGCTGCCGACCGGCGGCAGAAGCCCCAGTGACTGCTGAGACATAAAAATACCGTATCCGATTCCTCCTGCGTCTACGACCGCCTTATCTGCCTCGACCGCCGCAAGCTCTCCGCGTACATATGATATCATGCTCTTCCTCTTTCTATTTTCCTTCTGTCTTTCTAAATGTCAAAATACTGCCGCGCGCCTGCCTTCTTTCAGGTAAAATGGAGGCTCTGAATCCTTTTCAGGACTCCCTGCGACACGATCCCGATCAGAAGTCCTGTCGCCGTGCCTGCAGCCAGAAGCGCCGGCAGATAGTATCCCACCTGGTATGTCTCGACCACAAGCATCGCAACAATGAGCTGCCCCATATTGTGGCTCACGCCCCCTGCTATGCTCACGCCTGCTGTGCTGAACAGCCCTGTTTTCTTCAGCAGCGCCATCGCTGAAAGGCTCAGGATGGCGCCTGCAAGACTGTACAGGATGCTGAACAGGCTGCCGAAAATAAAGCCTGCCAGAACGACCCTCACCGCGGACAGCAGAAGCGCCTCCTTCCAGTCTGTCTTATACAAGACTATGACAGTCACAAGATTGGCAAGCCCCAGCTTTGCTCCCGGTATCCCGAAATTGATCGGAATCAGCGTCTCTACATAACTCAGGATCAGTGCCAGCGCAGTAAATACTCCAAAAAATGCCGCTCTGTTTCTCAATTTATCCGATGTCCTCTTTTCCGTTAAATGTCCGGCCTACCGTGCCACTCCGTCAAGCTCCGGTTCGTCTCCGCCGCAGACAGAGACCGCCACCTTGTTCGGCAGACAGATGATGCTCTCCCCGTCACGTGAGACAGCCCGGTGGTTTACACAGATCTGATCCGGGCAGTCAGCCCACTCCATTTTCGCTTCCCCGTTCTCTATCACCAGGAGGTTGGTTCCGCCGATATCGATTCTCTGATCCTCTGCCAGGCTGTAGCGTCCGAACTCTTCTCCGTCCACTGTGACTGCCACTTCCTTCTGCCCGCCGTCGTCCTGTACGAGCTGGAATGCAAGGATCAGCACGGCGGCCAGTATGATGCCTGCCGCCAGCAGCCAGTCGTTTTTCTTCATTTCTTTCCCTCTTTCGTCCAATATCATAGCACAGCGCAATTCATAATGCAACCACATGTTCGATTCGATCGTCCTTCCGCTTCAGAAACCAGTTCCCCATTGTACATTTTACGGAAACCTTATATAATAACGGAAGCAGCGCATGACAACAAGGAGGAAGCAATGAAGCGTATTATATCTTTTTTCACAGCACTGTCCATCGCACTCGCATCTTCCGGATGCTCTTCCGGTCCCGGTTCAGAAGCACTGAGCATGAGCGGGATCTACTTTGATACTGTCGTGCAGATCGAAATATGGGGGGCGGATCAGGAGATTGTCGAACACTGCAGGGAGATGTGCGAATATTATGAGCAGCTTTTAAGCATTACAGTCGAGGACAGCGAAATATCCGCCATCAACCGTGCAGGAGGACAGCCTGTGAAAGTCTCCGATGAGACGGCCGAACTGATAAAGCTTGGGATCAAGTACGGAGACCTCTCAGGCGGCCTGTTCGATATCACGATCGCGCCTGTCAGCACCCTGTGGAACTTCAAGGATAACGAGACAGGGACGCTTCCCGATCCTGCTGCTCTTGAGGAGGCTGTCACCCATGTCGATTACAGACAGATACAGGTGGACAAAGACACTGTCACTCTGTCTGATCCCGACGCAAGGATTGATCTCGGAGGCATCGCAAAAGGTTATATCGCGGACCGTCTGAAGGATTATCTGGAAGAGGAAGGAGTCAGGCATGCGCTGATCAACCTTGGCGGGAATATGGCAGCTGTGGGTGATCGATACGGCGGCGGTCCTTTCCGCATCGGTCTTCAGAAGCCTTTCGCATCTGAAGGCACTGCCATGACAAGTGTTGAGATCACAGACCAGTCCGTAGTTACATCTGGCTGCTACGAACGATATTTTGAAAAAGACGGTACGATCTATCACCACATCCTCGATCCGCGGACAGGTTATCCGATCCAGAACGGCCTGTACCAGGTTACCATCATATCCGACAGTTCTGCTGACGGAGACGCCCTGAGTACATCCTGCTACGCTCTCGGGCTTGAGAAAGGGATGGAGCTGATCGAAAGCCTGGAGGGAATAGAAGCTGTGTTTGTCACTAGCGATTATGAGATACAAGCCACTTCGGGCGTGACGCTCCATTAGCCTTCTTCCGCCCGCATCCAGATAGGGCGGGGATATCTGATGGGCTGAAGACGAAAAAGCTCCGAAACCGACGGGACATTTTTCACTCTGTCCCGACTGTTTCGGAGCTTTTCATTTCAAAAATTCTTCAAGACCTGTGCAGTTCAGCCTCTGATGATCTTTCTCGGGCATTTTTCTGCGCACACACCGCAGTTTGTACACTTATCTGCATCGATATGCGCCAGGAAATTATTGACCGTAACCGCTCCGGCTTCGCAGTTCTTTTCGCAGAGACGGCATCCGATACAGCCGACCTCGCATACTGACATAAGCGCCTTTCCCTTTTCGTTTGAATTACACTGCACGAATGTCTGCTGCTTGTAGGGGATCAGCTCGATCAGGTGCTTCGGACATACCTCTACGCACTTTCCGCAGGACTTGCACGCCTCTTTATCCACTACAGCAATGCCGTCCACGATATGGATCGCGTCAAACGGACATGCCTTCACACAGGAACCGTATCCGAGACATCCGTAGGCGCAGCCCTTTGAGCCGCCGTCCTGCATCTGGCTCGCCATGATACAGTCTGTGATCCCGAAATACTGATACTCATTCTTCGCTTTCTCGCAGGTGCCGCCGCATTTGACAAACGCTACTTTTCTCTCCTGCTTTCCTGCATCGATGCCCATGATTTTCCCGATCCGTTCTGCGACAGGAGCGCCGCCCACAGGACAGCTTCCGACTTCCGCCTCGCCCGCCGCAATGGCAGCCGCAAGACCGGAGCAACCGGCATATCCGCAGCCTCCACAGTTGTTGCCCGGAAGGACTCCCAGGATGGCTTCCTCTCTCTCGTCAGTCTCAATGGCAAACTTCTTTCCGGAGATTCCAAGGAAGACACCGATAAATAACCCCGTGCCGCCGACAACGACAGCAGCTATTATGATTCCAGTAATACTCATCTCTTCCGTCCTCCTATATTAATCCTGAAAATCCAAAGAACGCGATCGCCATCAGGCCTGCCGTCACGAGGACAATCGGCGTTCCCTGAAATGATTCTGTAATATCATTATATTCGATCTTCTCGCGTATCCCTGCCATCAGGACAATAGACACCAGGAATCCGGCGGCCGTTGCAAAGCCGTTTACAACTCCGGTCAGAAGCCCATAGCCTTCCTGCACATTGGTAAGCGCGACGCCGAGCACGGCGCAGTTGGTCGTAATCAGAGGAAGGTAAACGCCCAGTGCATTATAAAGCGAAGGTATCGCTTTCTTCAAAAACATTTCTACAAACTGTACCAGCGCAGCGATGACAAGAATAAACACGATCGTGTTCAAATACTCCAGTTCGCCGCCCATGATATTCGGATTTCCGAGTATAAATTTGTAGATCAGCCCTGTGACAAATGAGGCGATCGTGATGACGAACACGACAGCGCCTCCCATTCCGGCAGCCGTCTTTACATTCTTAGACACTCCCAGGAACGGACAGATCCCGAGGAACTGACTGAGCACAACATTATTTACAAACGCAGATCCCACCGCGATCAATAAAAGATTCTGTATTTCTCCCATATCGTTCCCCTCCTATTCCTTGTCGATTTTCTCAGATGGAAGCATATGTCCGCCGCATACGGCACGGTTTCCGCAGGATCCGCATCCCGCGGCACATCCGGATGCCTCCGGGACTTTTCTGCCTCTGTCTGCAAGACTCTTCTTCACTTTATTCTGAAGCGCTACCAGGCATGCCAGCACAAAGAAGGCTCCCGGAGCAAGGATAAAGATCGTTATCGGCACATAAGAATCCGGGAGGATCTGTACGCCGAAGACCATGCCTGAACCGATCAGCTCACGCACAATACCGATACAGGTAAGCCCCACAGTAAATCCGAGCCCCATTCCAAGCCCGTCGAAGAGAGACGGGAGGACCGGATTTTTCGATGCATAGCTCTCCGCCCTGCCGAGGATGATACAGTTTACAACGATCAGCGGGATATACAGTCCCAGCGAGTCATAAAGGCTCGGGACAAATCCTTCCAGGAGGAAATCCACAATCGTCACGAAGGATGCAACGACTACGATGAACGCCGGCATCCTGACAGAATCCGGAATGATCTTTCTCAGCATGGAGATCAGCATATTGGACATTACGAGCACGGCCGTCGTGGAGAGCCCCATGCCGATTCCGTTGATCGCCGAGGTCGTGACCGCGAGCGTAGGACACATGCCGAGCATCAGAACGAATGTCGGATTCTCTTTGACAAGGCCGTTGAAAATTCTCTCTGTGCACCTATTCATTGACACCGCCTCCTAACTCATTCTGGAAATAAATCAGTGCAGAATCTACTGCATTAGTCACTGCATTGGTTGTGATTGTAGCGCCGCTGATGGCGTCGATTTTGTCATCGCCGCTCTCACCTGATTTTGTATATGAAAATTTCTCTACTTTCTTGTCTTTAAACTGGTCTTTGAAATCAGTCTCATCCGCCTTCATTCCAAGTCCGGCAGTCTCACTGATGGAGAGCATCTCAATGCCTGTGACTGTACCGTCTGCGGCGATGCCGACCGATACTTCCAGATCGCCGTCGTATGCCTCATGGGACATTACATTGATAACATATCCGATTGTCTCGCCGCTGCCGTCGATTCCCTCGGCGATTTCCGTGATCTCATCCGATGTATATCCGTTCTCTTTGAGAAGAGACAGTGCCTCAGACGCGTCAAAATCCTCCACAGTCTCGAAGGAGGATGCATCGGCGAGCACAGAGCGGAACGCTTCCTGCTTTGTATTTTCCTGCGCCTCTGCAATAGGCTCTTTGGTGATGTCATACACGATTCCCAAAAGAAGTCCTGATATCACGGTGATCGATGTGAGAATCAAAGTGTTCTTAACAATATTGTTCATTACTTCTCTCCCCCTTTCCCGAATGGTTTCGGAAGAGTAACTTTCTCGATCAGAGGAACAAGAAGGTTACCTATTATGATCGCATAGGACACGCCCTCCGCCGAGCCGCCGAAAAGGCGGAACAGGCCTGTCAGGAGTCCGAGGCAGATTCCGTATATGATCCGCCCCTTCGTCGTGATGGGCGATGTCACATAATCTGTGGCCATGAACCATGCGCCCAGCATCAATCCGCCGCCGCACAGATGAGCTGTAATATACTGGGCATCCAGTCCGTGTCCGCCAAAGAGTACGATAAATACAATAAAGGAGAGCAGATAGGAAGCCGGGATCGTAATCTCAATGACTCCCATCAGAAGCAGGAACATTGCTCCGATCATGATCGCGATGACCGAGGTCTCGCCGATCGTTCCGCGGATGTTCCCGAGCAGCATGTCCATTGTGTTTACTGCTTCTCCCGCCTTGAGTTCTGCCAGCGGGGTAGCTCCTGTCACGCCGTCATACACGAAATATGTCATATCGCCGGTAAAAGAAATCAGCAGGAAACATCTCGCGGCCAGCGCCGGGTTCATGAAATTCTGCCCCAGGCCGCCGAAAAGCTGCTTGACTACCACGATCGCAAATACCGCTCCCAGAACCCCCATCCACCAGGGCAGAGTGGGCGGCAGATTCAGCGCCAGCAGAAGTCCTGTTACAACCGCGCTGAAATCATTGACTGTGATCGGTTTATGCATCAGTTTTTCATATATGTACTCAGCCAGCACCGCCGAAACCGTCGTCACAGCAACCAGGATCCATGCATTTTCATGGCGGAAATTCCACATTCCGAAAATGGCCGCCGGAAGCAGCGCGATCACGACAAGGAGCATGAGATTACTGCTCTTGACCCTGTCACGGATATGCGGCGAAGCTGATACTTTATAATTCTCGTTCACTTTTCAGTCACCTCTCTCATTTTTTCCTCTTATTTGCAAGTGCGATCTTTCTCATGGCGCCGATTGCCTGTTTCAGCTGCCGCTTTGCAGGGCATACATAGCTGCAGGAGCCGCACTCCACACACTCAAGGCCGTTCATCGCCACAAATGATTCCTCATCATGTCTTCTCGCATAATCCGCAAGTCTCGACGGGATGATCCTGCTCGGACAAGCTTCCACACATCTGCCGCAGTTGATGCACGCCGTCTCGGGATTCTTTGACACTTCATCCTCCATAAAGGCAAGAATGGAAGAAGAGGTCTTTGTCACCGGTGCATCCAGCGTTACCATAGCGAATCCCATCATAGGTCCTCCCGAGATCAGCTTCTCCGGTTCAGTCTTGAACCCGCCCGCCGCCTCGATCAGCTCTCTGTGGTTCGTCCCGAGAAGGACGCGGAAGTTCCCGGGCGCTTCCACCGCATCGCCGCTCACAGTGACAACGCGCTCCGTCAGCGGCTTCCCGGCAGCAACTGCAGTGTGAATGCCGATCAGCGTCTCCACGTTGTCCACGATACATCCTGCATCCGCGGGAAGCATAGACGAATTGATCGCGCGCTTTGTCACCGCATAGATCAGCTGGCGCTCAGCTCCCTGAGGATACTTGGTCATCAGTGCCTTCACATCCATCCTCGGCTCATCTGCCACAGCGTGGTTCAGCTTTTCGATACAGTCTTTCTTGTTATCTTCGACAGCAAAGATCCCCTTTGCATTCGGGAAAAGAGAGAGAACGATTCTCATACCGCTGACCAGCTCTTCCGTATTCTCAAGCATTCTTCTGTAGTCTGCCGTAATATACGGCTCGCACTCCGCGCAGTTAGCAATAATATAGTCGATTTTGTCAGGTTCTTTTGGAGAAAGCTTTACCCGTGTCGGGAAACCTGCGCCTCCCATTCCCACGATACCCGCGCGTGCGATCATATCCAGGATTTCTTCCCTGCTCATCTCGTCCAGCGGTTTTACCGGATCATATTCAACTTCATTGTACTCTCCATCATTTTCGATCACGATGCACTCAACTTTTGTGCCGGCAGGATTGAACCGCTGTTCCAGCCCTTTTACCGTTCCCGATACAGAAGAATAGATCGGGGCGGAAACAAATCCGCCCGCATCTGCAATCATCTGTCCTTTCAGGACGTGATCTCCTTTTTTCACGACAGGATTGGCGGGGGCCCCTATATGCTGAGAGAGCGGGTAAACCATATCTCCTTTTGGCAAAAGAGGTTTCACTGGCTGATCTTTCGAGAAACGTTTTCCATCGTCCGGATGAATGCCGCCTTTAAATGTCAAAAGTCCCATTTTTCTCTTCCTTTCTTTTTCAGCACCAGCCCTATTGGGCAGAGGTGCTTTTTTCACAATAATATTATTTTACTAGAATCTATTTTTAAAATCCAGTATATTAGCGACAAAGATTGCATATTTTCATATACATCCCGTCGATTTTTTAACAAAAAAACAGCCGGCAACGCGGCTGTTTTTCCTTTACTTTTCCTTTACTTATTCTTCTTCAGCATCCTCTGCGTGATTCTCACTCTCAAGAGCTTTCATGCTGAGGCTGATCTTCTTCTCAGTCTCGTTGAGGTCAACAATCTTTGCTGTAATCTCCTGTCCGATGGAAAGCACGTCTGACGGCTTGTCAACATGTGCCTTGGAAATCTGAGAAACATGAAGGAGTGCGTCAACTCCCGGTGCAAGCTCAACAAAAGCACCGAAATCTGTCATACGCGCTACCTTTCCTGTAATAACCTTGCCTACTGCAAAATCCTCAGCTGCATTCACCCACGGATTCGTCTCCGGGAACTTAAGGCTGAGCGCAATCTTCGTATCATGGATATCTTTTACAAGCACTTTCAGCTGATCACCTACATGGAAGAGCTTCTTCGGGTTGTCAACCCTTCCCCAGGACATCTCGGAGATGTGGAGCAGTCCGTCGACGCCGCCCAGATCAACAAAAGCGCCAAAATCTGTCACATTTTTCACAGTTCCTTCTACTGTGTCGCCAACCTGCAGTTTGGCAAAAAGCTCTTTCTGCTTTTCAGCGCGCTCAGCAACAAGAAGCTGTCTTCTGTCACCGATCACACGGTTTCTTCTCGGGTTAAATTCGCTGATCACGAACTCGATCTCTTTTCCTTCGTATTTGCTGAGATCTTTCTCGTAAGAATCTGAAACAAGGCTTGCCGGAATAAATACGCGTACCTCATCAACTGTAGCGCAGATACCTCCGCCGAGGATCTGTGTCACTGTAGCTTTCAGGACTTCCTTGTTCTCATAAGCCTCGCGAAGTCTCTCGTTGCCCTTCTCTGCCGCAAGTCTCTTATATGTAAGAAGAACCTGCCCTTCACCATCGTTTACTTTCAGAACTTTGACTGTCATCGTATCTCCGACAGAAACAACAGTTGTCAGATCAATAGACTGGTCATTTGAATACTCATTCTTTGTGATGATACCGTCAGCCTTATAACCGATATTCAGGATGATCTCATCCGGCTTTACATCGATTACAGTGCCTTCCACCACTTCACCGTTATGAATTGTTTTAAATGACTCATCTAACATCTGTTCAAAAGATAATTCTGACATTATTTTGAACCTCCTCAATTATATTGTTGGGCGTGGATGCCCCTGCTGTAATACCTACTGTTTCCACTGACCCTAATTGATTCAAATCCAAATCGCCAAGTGTCTGTATATAGTACGTATTGTTACATGCCTTACGGCAAATTTCAAATAACTTCTGGGTATTGGAACTATGTTTGTCACCAATCACTATCATAGCATCCACCGTTTCTGCAATACTTTCAGCCTCGCTCTGACGCTCTTTTGTAGCATTGCAGATTGTATTTAAAACACTTACATAATAACTCTTTTCAGAGATAATTTCAACTAAATCTTTAAATTTATTGTAATTAAATGTCGTTTGAGAGACGATGCATATTTTTTCATTTTTGTCCGGAGAAAAATTTTCCGCGTCATCAGAATTTTGTATCACGCAGGCTCTTTCCCCTGCCCATCCGCGGATTCCCCGTACTTCCGGATGCTCCGGATTACCGATGATCACGATATATTTTCCCTGCGCGCTCTGTTCGCTGACGATATCGTGGATCTTTTTGACAAAGGGACAGGTCGCGTCAACGATGCCGATCCCCCTGGCATTCAGCTTGTCATAGATCCTTTTTTCCACCCCGTGGGAACGGATGATGACGATGCCGTCTTCAAGCGCGTCCAGTTCTTCCTCTGACCGGAGCACGGTCACGCCCTTCCGCTCCATATCCTTCACCACTTCTTCGTTGTGAATAATCGGTCCGTAGGTATAGATCTGTCTGCCTCCGCATTTTTCCACCTGCTCATACACGGTGTCTACCGCCCGCTTCACACCGAAGCAGAAGCCCGCTGTCTTTGCCTTGATCACTTTCATCGTAAAACTGCCTCCTGTTATCTGCAGTACCTGCAGATCTCGTCAACGACCTGCTGTATCGTCATATCTGAACTGTCCACGAGCACTGCGTCGTCCGCTTTCTTCAGCGGCGCGATTTCTCTTGTCATATCGCGTTCATCGCGCTCCCTGATATCGCGGGAAATCTCCTCCAGGCTGCAGTCCTCCCCCTTCTCCTGCAGTTCGTCATATCTGCGGCGCGCCCGTGTCTCTACACTTGCCGTCAGATAGATCTTGACGTCCGCATTCGGAAGGATGTTCGTCCCGATATCTCTTCCGTCCATGATCACGTCCTTCTCTCTCGCGAGAGAACGCTGCAGCTCAAGAAGCTTCTCTCTCACCTCCGGGATCGCAGATGTCTTCGAAGCCATATTCCCCGTTTCCTCTGCGCGCAGCATGGAGGTCACATTCTCTCCGTTCAGGTAGATCTGCTGTACGCCGTCTTCATAGCCTATGGTTACTTCTGCGTCCCGGCACGCCTCCGCCACGGCTTCCCTGTCTTCCGGATCGATCCCCCTGTTCAGGAAATGGATTGCCAGTCCCCTGTACATTGCCCCTGTATCTACATAGATATAGCCTTTTTCCTTCGCCACCAGCTTGGCTATGGTGCTTTTCCCTGCCCCTGCCGGTCCGTCGATCGCAACATTATATCCCATTTTTCTTCCTCCGTGAATCTTTTCCTTTATGCCCCTGCATTCATACCTGCCAGATACCCTGTGGACCAGGCGATCTGCAGGTTATAGCCTCCTGTCAGCGCGTCCAGATCCAGCACCTCCCCGGCAAAATACAGCCCCTTTACCAGCTTTGACTCCATTGTCCCGGGATCAATCTCCCTGACAGACACGCCGCCCTTTGTGATGATCGCCTCGTTATAGCCGCGCAGGTTCGTCAGCGTCATTGTAAAATCTTTGATGAGCCGCACGAAATTAAGACGTTCTTCCTTCGTGATCTCATTCACTTTCTTTTCTTCCGGGATGCCGGAAAGTTCCACCAGCACCGGCTTCAGCTTCGCCGGGAACAGGCGGTCCACCGCGTTCTTAAAGTGACGGTTGTGGTTTTCCTCAAATTCCCTCAGCACCCGTTTGTCAAGCTGCTCTTCTGTGAGCGCCGGCTTCAGGTCGATATGGAGCTTGAGTTCCCTCTCCTTCAGCTTTCTGCCGACAATACTGCTGGCGCTCAAGATGACAGGTCCCGTCACTCCATAATGGGTGAACAGCATTTCTCCGAACTCTTCATACAGCTTCCTGCCGCCATCCGTCACCCGGATCTGAATATTGCGAAGAGACAGCCCCATGAGTTCCTTTGCATACCATTCCTTCACCTCCATCGGCACAAGCGAGGGGGACAGCTCTGTCACGCTGTGTCCGCACTCCCGCGCGAAACGGTAGCCGTCTCCGGTGGAGCCTGTGGACGGGTAAGAGATCCCGCCTGT
>CALWQS010000024.1 GCA_944383745.1 uncultured Mediterraneibacter sp.
CTTAGGAGGCGGACGCTCTATCCTGCTGAGCTACAGAAACTTATATAAAAACAGCTTTTTATCGCTGTTTTTAACTATTTTGTTGAACTGTTGACTTTTTTCACCTCTGACTCAGGCGGACGTTCCGACGTCACCTTAGGAGGCGGTCGCTCTATCCTGCTGAGCTACGGAAACATTCTGCGCATCCATTTATCGGACACAATTAATAATATATCATGTTTTACATATCTTCACAACTATTTTTTACTGTTTTGCTGAATTTTTTGCAGCCGGATGCTGCTATTTCAACAATAACAGCCCGGCTTTTTATATTCTTTAAAAATTAATATATCCCTGGAGCCATATCGTACCCTTAAATCTGCGTCCGATCTCGGGCTCTCCCATCACAGAATCCGCGGGCACGCACACATCGAATTTCAGTTCATTTACATTGAGCTTCATGTGATAAATCTTATTGTCTGTCACAGGATTACGGCGTGTTCTCACCGCAAGGATCTCACCCATGATAGAATACATATCGCACTCGGCGCCGTAGGGCATGAAGTACGTATCTACAATGGAAAACACATCTTCATGCAGGAGCCTTCGTGATACTTTTGTATAAGTATCTATATCGTCCAGCGTCAAAGTCTCGATCGCTGTCTGATCGCCGTTCCTCGCCGCATTCAGGAGTACCTGGCGGCTGTCCGAAGCAGCCTGCTCGCTTTTTCTCTGGCTTTCGTTTTTCACCACGGGAAGAAGGATCATTCCCGACAGCGCCAGCCCGGAGAATGTCACAGATGTCGTGAGGCCGGCAGTGAAACCTGCCTGCCTCTCCCTCATATAGTCTACTCCATTCTGCAGCGTAAAGATCAGGCTGATGCCGATCTTGGCGTCTTCGCACATTCCTACGTACTGTTCCTTCTCGATCTTTCTCTCGACCGACACATCGGCGTATGTGGTCACGCCGCTCCCCACGAAATAAGGAAAGTAGTATGCGGGGTCGAAATTATCATCCTCATCCAGCTCCCCGCATACTGTAATGCCCATGAACTGTCCGTATTCCTTCTGGTACTCGCAGAAATCCTCACCGGGACTGTAGGATACGATCGTCTGATGGGTAAAGCGCTCTTCCACTTCACGCAGAAGCTCTCTCAGCTCTTTCCTTGTATGGATATTATCAAATCCAATTGCTTTCAAATATTGATGCATTTGTTTCTGTCATTCCTGCCTATTTATTCGGTGTTATAACTGTCTTTCCGCCCATATACGGCTGCAGCTTCTCCGGGATCTTCACGGAACCGTCTGCCTGCAGATTGTTCTCAAGAAATGCGATCAGCATTCTCGGCGGTGCTACGACTGTATTATTCAGTGTATGTGCAAAATAATTTCCGTTTTCACCTTTTACGCGGATGCCGAGGCGTCTTGCCTGTGCGTCTCCAAGGTTCGAGCAGCTTCCAACCTCAAAGTATTTCTTCTGTCTCGGAGACCACGCCTCGACGTCGACAGATTTTACCTTCAGATCCGCCAGGTCGCCGGAGCAGCACTCGAGCGTGCGTACAGGGATGTCCATCGAGCGGAACAGATCCACTGTATTTTTCCACAGCTTATCATACCATTCCATGCTCTCTTCCGGCTTACATACTACGATCATCTCTTGCTTTTCAAACTGATGGATCCTGTAGACGCCTCTTTCCTCGATACCATGCGCTCCTTTTTCTTTTCTGAAGCACGGTGAATAGCTCGTCAGCGTCTGCGGCAGCTCATCCTCCGTAAGCTGTGTGTTGATGAACTTTCCTATCATAGAATGCTCGCTTGTACCGATGAGATAGAGGTCCTCTCCCTCGATCTTATACATCATAGCGTCCATCTCGGCGAAGCTCATGACGCCTGTCACGACATTGCTTCTTATCATAAACGGAGGAATACAGTACGTAAATCCTCTGTCGATCATAAAATCTCTCGCATAAGCGATCACAGCCGAGTGGAGCCTCGCAATGTCTCCCATCAGGTAATAGAAACCGTTCCCCGCTACTCTTCTAGCGCTGTCAAGATCAATTCCGTTAAAGGATTCCATAATCTCTGTATGATATGGAATCTCAAAATCCGGAACAACGGGTTCGCCGAATTTTTCCAGCTCTACATTTTCGCTGTCGTCTTTTCCGATCGGAACAGACGGATCAATGATGTTCGGGATCGTCATCATGATCTTTTTGATCTTTTCTTCTACTTCTTTTTCTTCTTCTGAAAGAGAATCAATTCTTCCGGCATATTCGCCTACTTTTTTCTTCAGCTCCTCAGCCTCCTCCAGCTTTTTCTGTGCCATCATTGCGCCGATCTGCTTGGAGGATTTATTTTTATCTGCACGCAGAGCCTCCACTTCCTGCTTAATCTCTCTGTTTCTTTTATCCAGCTCAATAACCTCATCTACAAGCGGAAGCTTCTCATCCTGAAATTTATTTTTGATATTCTGTTTTACGATATCCGGATTATTTCTCAAAAATTTAATGTCTAACATTATTGTTTCCTCTCATTCTTTTTGGTCTAATTATTTATTTCAGTATCTTTTATATCATAAGATTCCTGGTAAATTGCCTTTTCAAGACACTGTCTTTCTTCCTCTCCGAGCTCGATGTAGCTTTCTCCCTTCACGATCTCTTTGATGTAAGTATAACAGCCCTCCCTGCTGTGCATTGCATTGAAGATCCAGCCGTTATTATTTTCATCCAGCATGGCAAGTACAAAACTCAGATTTCCACCCATTTCATGGAACGCGTCATACTTCACAATGCCTACCTTCTGATAATGGCTTTCCATCTTTTTGTAGATCTTTCCGATCTCATTTTTGTTTTCATCTACCATCTCGTAGATTTCTTCAAGCTTCTCGAATCTCTTGAATATGCTTTCCTCCAGATCCTTTCCATTCTTCCCCTTCATGAAGACTGAATAGCTTTTCTGAAGACGATTGTACTTTTCATAGAGAAGGACCAGCAGTACAATCAGCGCCACCTGCAGCATAAACACGATGATAAACAGGTAAAAAGGGTCTACCCCAAGACTCCCTAAGATTCCATCCATTCAATACATCTCCTTTTTATTCATACTCTCCTCTTGCACTATCTTCTTTATTCAGATTGAATCGTCATGATCAGATCATAGATTCTTTCCAGCTCTTTCTCTGAATAATATTCTATCTCTATCTTGCCCTTTCCATTCGCTTTTGGATTTACGCTTACTTTTGTCCCTATGATGTTTTTCATATGTTCTTCAATGTTGTCATATACAAACGTATGTTCTTTCTTTGGTTTTGCAACCTCTTTTTTCGGATTTTTCAATGCTTTGACAAGCTTTTCTGTTTCCCTCACACTGAGCTTTTCGTCAAATATCTTATTTGCAAGAATATACTGCTGTTCTTCATCATCTATAGCAAGGAGCGCTCTCGCATGGCCGGTGCTGATCATGTCGTCCACAATCATCTGCTGGACACGCTCACTCAATTTGAGAAGTCTCATTGAATTTGTCACAGCTGTTCTGCTTTTTGACACTCTTTCAGCCACTTCATCCTGTTTGAGATTAAATTCTTCGAGGAGACGTTTATACGCCATTGCTTCCTCTATAGGATTCAGATTTTCACGCTGTATATTTTCTATAAGAGAAATTTCTACAACTTCCTGATCTGTAAACTCCTTCACAATGACAGGCACTTCTTTCACGCCTGCGATCTTTGCCGCTCTCCAGCGTCTCTCCCCTGCGATGAGTTCATAGTAGTCCTTTTTCTTCTGGACGATGAGCGGCTGAAGGATTCCAAATTGTTTGATTGAATCAGCCAGTTCAACGAGGGCATCTTCGTCAAAATCTTTTCTCGGCTGATCCCTGTTTGGTTCCACCTGATTGATCTTGACCATGATTTCCCCTGTTTTTATAACTTCTTCCTCTTTCTTTGTTTTCGTATCACTCTTTGCAGAAGTTTTTGGTTTATTTTCATTTTTATTCGGTATCAGGCTGTCAAGGCCTTTCCCAAGCCCGTTTCTCTTCACTGCCATATCTTACTCTTCTCCTTTATGTATAACTTCTTCTGCCAGCAGCATATAACTCTCAGCTCCGGTTGATCTTGGATCATACAGAGTAATAGGCATGCCGTAGCTTGGCGCTTCTGCTAATCTGATATTACGTGGAATGATTGTTTTATAAATTGCCTGATTCAGATTATCTTTCACATTTTCAACCACCTGCAGCGAAAGATTTGTCCTTGCATCATACATAGTGAAAACCACTCCCTCTATCTCGAGAGCTGAATTCAGCCTCTCCTGTACGAGTTCGATCGTATGGATCAGCTGGCTTAACCCCTCAAGCGCATAGTATTCACATTGTATAGGCACAATAACAGAATCTGCTGTCGTCATAGCATTTATTGTAAGCATACTTAATGCCGGAGGACAATCAATTATAATAAAATCATATCTGTCCCTGATCTTGTCAACTTCTTCTTTAAGAAGATATTCTTTGTTATCAATTCCTATCAGCTCTATCTCAGCCGCTGAAAGATTGATATTAGAAGGAAGTACATCAAGGTTTTCTATAACATTTTCATAGATACACTCTTCTATTCCGACATTGCCTATAATAAGATCATATACTGTATTTTCCGCCTCATCCTTGTTCACGCCGAGTCCGCTTGTCATATTTCCCTGCGGATCCATATCAAGAGCAAGTACCTTTTGTCCGAGGCTTGCGAGCGAGGCTGATAAGTTGATTGCTGTTGTTGTTTTTCCTACGCCTCCCTTTTGATTGGCAATTGCTATAATTCTACCCATTTTTGTACTCCTTTCTTTTGGATACTTACTTATTATATCACCTTTCATCTGATTAATCTATAAAATGTTTCACGTGAAACATTTTTTATTTTACTGCTATTACTTTCATATGTTTCAGTCAAAACCGCAGTTTATCATTCACAATGTTTCACGTGAAACATTTTAACTATTGCTTATATTGACATCCCCATGCTGCGGTTCACGCCGTACTCAGGAACAGGAGGATGCATCATCACGCTTGCATGTAAGAATCTAAAAATTATTAGGGGTTTATTTGACATTTCAATTGTAGTATAATAATCATAAACATCAAAGGCAGGTGAATTTAAGTGAGTATAAAAAGAAAACTGACATTTTTAGCCGTATTTACAGGCGCTGCAGTCGGAACAATGCACATAGTAAACAGAGTTTTTCAATATATTTCTACCGCAGATAATCTTATCGATAAGGATACATATCAATATTACAGCTGGAGATTTGGTAAAATTGCTTATACAAAAAGCGGAAGCGGACGTCCCATACTTCTTATACATGATTTAAACGTCTGTTCATCATCATGTGAATGGCATAAAGTGATCAATCGCCTTTCAAAAACAAACACAGTATACGCGATTGATCTTTTAGGATGCGGATGTTCGGACCGCCCGATTCTTACATACACAAACTTTCTTTATGTGCAGCTTATAACAGATTTTATCAAAGATATTATCGGAGAGCGCACAGACGTTATTGCGTCAGGGGAAGCCTCGTCATTTGCCATAATGGCCTGCGCAAATGACAGTACGGTTATCGATCGTGTAATTCTGGTCAATCCTCACGATCTGGCTTCCCAGGCAAAAATACCTACAAAACGTTCCTACATGATAAAGTATCTTCTTCTCACCCCAATCATAGGAACTTTTATATATAATATGAAGGTAAATAAAAGAACGATCAGGGAAAGTCTTCTATCTTTGGTCTACGATCAAAATTCAATCAGTGAAAAAGATATACTTACATGCTTTGAAGCTTCTCATAAAGATAACACAAATTCAAAGTATCTATTTGCGTGCCAGAAATCGCGTTTTACAAACGCTAACATTGTATGCTGCCTGAGCAAGATAAATAACAGTATATTTATAATTACAGGCAGCGCAAATCCGGAAAATATTGTAGCGGCCAATCAATACCAGAATCATCTTCCTTCTATTGAGATACTGGGGATAAATAAGACGAAACAGCTTCCGCACCTGGAAAAACCTGAAGAATTTGCCGAACAGGTAAGCGTTTTCTTTTCTGAAGCTGATGGTGAATAAAGCCTACAGAATTAAAAAAACTTTCAGTACCTGCTCACAGGTTTTAGCTCGGGATTTATCCTGAAAACTTATATCACAAGAAAAGACCGTACGGATAAATTACTTAACTTATCCGCACGGTCTTTTCATATCCGATATTTTTTCACTCTCTAAAAAGTCCAGTCTGAAATATCACATCAAAACACGTTTGCTGCGCTTTCGCCTTTACGTCAACGGCTCTTTCGCAGGAAGTCCAGCTTTTCTCGGATATTTTCCTGGCGTCTGTCTTACTTTTTTCACATTTACAAGTGATCTTCCTATATTTGTCCCCGGAAGATCAAACTTATCCACATTTTCTATCTCCCCTCCGAGAATACGCACTGCTTTTTCTGCATTTTTAATCTCTTCATCAGAATCAGCGCTCTTATATGAGACAAAATGACCAGTTATCCCCACGAAAGGCAGACAATATTCACATAATGTGGATAAGTTGGCCACTGCACGTGAAACACAGAGGTCAAACTTCTCTCTAAATTCTTTCTTTTTTGCAAAATCCTCCGCTCTTCCGTGAAGCGCAGTTATGTTTTTAAGCCCAAGCTCGTCGATCACTGCATTTAAAAATTTAATCCTTTTATTCAGGGAATCGAGAAGCACTACCTCAATCTCCGGACAGACTATCTTGAGCGGGATCCCGGGGAATCCCGCTCCGGTTCCAACGTCAATGAGTCTTTTCACTCTGGTCATGTCGCTGCACCTGACAATCGTAAGACTATCTGTAAAATGCTTCAGATTCACCTCGTCATAATCCGTAATCCCTGTCAGATTCATTACTTCGTTCCACTCTACAAGGATTTCATAATATCTTCGGAACTGCTTTTTCTGTTCCTCGGAGAGCCTTATCCCAAGCTCTTCCAACTCTGTATCAAAACGCTCAGCCATCTTTTTCTCCTGTTTTTCATTATATAGCATACTATATATTTATCATTTACTTCCGAGATAGACGAGAAGTACCGAGATATCCGCCGGAGAAACCCCAGCTATCCTCGAAGCCTGTCCGATAGAGGACGGCCTTATCTGCTTCAGCTTCTGCCTCGCCTCGATGCGGAGGCTCTGGATCTCATCGTAATCGATTGCATCCGGTATCTTCTTCTTCTCCAATTTCCTGAACTGCTCTACCTGGCGCATCTGCCGCTTGATATAACCGTCATATTTAATATTGATATCAACCTGCTCTTTTACATCATACGGAAGCTCCGGACGCTTTTCATCGATGGGCGCAAGCTTTTCGTAGGAAAGCTCAGGCCTCCTGATCAGCTCCGCTATCGTAGTTCCTGACGTCAGCGGGGTGCTGCCGAAGGACGCAAGAAGCTTCTGAACCTTCTCTGACGTCCCGATATTTGTGTGCTCCGCACGCTCTGTTTCCCTCTTGATCAGCCGCTCCTTTTCCAGAAGGCGCTGATATCTCTCTTCACTGATCAGCCCGATCTCATAACCAAGCTTTGTCAGCCTGAGATCTGCATTATCCTGCCGCAGCAGAAGCCGGTACTCCGCCCTGGACGTCATCATCCTGTACGGCTCATGGTTTTCCTTCGTCACAAGATCATCGATCAGCACTCCGATATATCCCTGAGAGCGGTCAATCACAACACCTTCTTTTCCCTGAAGCTTTCTTGCGGCGTTGATCCCTGCGATCAGCCCCTGGGCCGCAGCTTCCTCGTATCCAGAGCTGCCGTTAAACTGCCCTCCGCTGAAAAGCCCTTCGATATCCTTAAACTCCAGAGTATTCTTGAGCTGTCTCGCGTCGATGCAGTCATACTCGATCGCATAGGCATTTCTCACGATCCTGGCATTCTCCAGCCCCGGAACGCTCCTGTACATGGCATACTGGACGTCCTCCGGCAGAGAACTGGACATCCCGCCCACATACATCTCCGTCGTGTGCAGTCCCTCCGGCTCAATGAACACCTGGTGTCTGTCTTTATTCGGGAATTTCACGACCTTGTCCTCGATCGACGGGCAGTACCTCGGTCCGGTTCCTTCGATAGCGCCGGAAAACAGGGGCGAACGGTCCAGGTTCTGCCGGATGATTTCATGGGTCTTTTTGTTCGTATAAGTAAGCCAGCAGGATACCTGATCGATCTGTACGTCCTCGGGATCTGTGGTAAAAGAGAAAGGTATAACCCTCTCGTCCCCCTTCTGTTCCTCCATCCTGCTGAAATCAATGGAATTTCTGTCAATCCTGGCAGGCGTTCCGGTCTTGAAACGGTACATCCGGACGCCCAGCTTTTTCAGGCTGTCTGTGAGATAATTCGCGCTCTGCAGCCCGTTCGGCCCCGTATACGTGCTTATATCGCCGTAAATGCATCTTGCCTTAAGATATGTGCCTGTGCACAGAACAACGGCTCTGCAGCGGTATATAGCGCCTGAATAGGTCTGTACGCCTGTCACCCTGCCGTCTTCCGCCAGGATATCCGTCACTTCCATCTGCCGGATATCCAGATGCTCCTGTTCCTCAAGCACCTGCCGCATCGTCCGGCTGTAATCCGCCTTATCGGCCTGCGCCCTGAGCGAATGCACCGCCGGTCCCTTGGAACTGTTCAGCATCTTCGACTGGATAAACGTCCTGTCGATCACCTTTCCCATCTCACCGCCCAGCGCGTCCACCTCCCGCACAAGATGTCCTTTGGAGCTTCCTCCGATGTTCGGATTACACGGCATGAGCGCAATGCTGTCCACGCTCACCGTGAATATCACTGTCCTGAATCCGAGCCTCGCCGCCGCAAGCGCGGCCTCGCATCCCGCATGTCCCGCTCCGACTACGGCGATATCATATTCGTCTTTATTTTCCCATACAGAACTTGCTGAATATTTCATTTACCAAATCTTCTCCTATCGCTTCTCCCGTTATACTCCCGAGTGACTCATATGCGTCCATAAGATCGATGGAATAAAAATCCTCCGGCATCCCCGCATCGATGCTCCCTACGACCTTTTCCATGCTCTCAAGCGCATCGCTCAGCGCACTCTTCTGTCTTGCATTTGTAATATATACTTCTTCGTTGAAGGAGAGGCTTCCCTTCAGGAACATAGACTTCACCGTCTCTTCAAATTCCCGTATGCCCTGTTCTTCCTTCGCCGATATCCCGATCATGGGAACCGGCGTGAAGCTCTTTCCATTCAGCTCAAAGATCTCCTTCAGCTTTTTCCTGACGTCTTCTTCTCCCAGCACGGTCTTAAGATCCGACTTATTCAGAAGTATGATCGTCTTTTTATCATAGATCAGTTCAAGTATCTTATCATCATTTTCATCCAGCTCCCTGGAAGCGTCAACGACATAGACGACAAGATCCGCTTCTCTCGCATACTCCTTCGCCTTGTCGACGCCCATCTGCTCTATGATATCTTCTGTCCGGCGTATGCCCGCAGTATCGATGACGTTCAATGTCAGTCCCTGGAGACGGATCTGCTCTTCAAGCGCATCCCTTGTAGTCCCCTCGATATCTGTGACGATCGCCCTCTCATGCCCGGAGAGCACATTCAGGAGAGAGGATTTTCCTGCATTCGGCTTTCCGACGATGACAGTCTGTATCCCCTCTTTCATGACCTTTCCATCGTCTGCTGACCTGATCAGCTCCTTCAGGTCATCCATGATCTCAATCGAAGCCCTGCGCAGCGTCTCTCCGTATCCGTCTACACTGATGTGCTCAGGGTCGTCCAGGGCTGATTCTATGAACGCCGTGTGGTATATAATTTTATTTCTTATGTCCTTGATTTTATTTCTCAAGCTGCCCTTCAGCTGGCTCAGAGAGCTTTTCAGGGCATACTCGTTCTGAGATGTGATCACATCGATCACAGCCTCTGCCTGAGAGAGATCCATCTTTCCGTTCAGGAAAGCCCTCTTGGTAAACTCTCCCGGCTCCGCCGCCCTGGCGCCGTTTTTCAGCACTGTCTCAAGCACCCTTGACACTACATAGGTTCCCCCATGGCAGTTGATTTCTACCGTATCCTCTCCGGTAAATGTCCGCGGCGCGCGCATTGCCATCACAAGGACCTCATCTATAATATCATCCCCGTCTGCGATATGTCCATAATGTATTGTATGGCTTGGCTCTCCCGAAAGAATCCTGCTTCCCCTGTAGACTCTGTCCGCGACGCTGAATGCATCTTCTCCGCTGATCCGGACGATCCCGATCCCGGAATTTGTCATCCCTGTCGAAATTGCCGCTATTGTATCTTTCTTCATATAACCTTCATACCTTTCAGATATTTAAAAAGGACGTTTCACGTCTTCACGAAAGTATCCGTGAAGCGTAAACGTCCTTTCGCTTCAAGACCAGGACGGCGTCTCATGCCTCCCGGCTATCTTTTTAACGTTACGACAACCTTTCTGTAAGGCTCTTCTCCCTCACTGTGTGTCGTCACATAGGGATCTGACTGCAGCGATGAATGGATAATCCTTCTCTCATACGGATTCATCGGCTCGAGCGCTACCGGCCTTCTTGTTCTCTTTACCTTGTGGGCGATATTCTTAGCAAGATGTCTCAGCGTCTCTTCTCTTCTCGCACGGTAATTTTCTGTGTCAAGCTTGACTCTCACATATCCGTCCTGATGCTTGTTGGCAACGCGGTTTGCAAGATACTGGAGCGCGTCCAGCGTCTGTCCTCTCTTGCCGATCAGGATTCCCATATGGCCGCCGCTCATATTGACGCTCAATGCTCCGTCGGCATCGATCTCTGAGGAAATCTCAACTTCCATATTCATTGCAGAAAGCGTATTTCTGAGGAAGTCTTCCACAGCTGCGATCGTCACATCCTGTACCTCTGCAAGCACGGTCTCTTCCCTCTTCGGCTCTTCTTCCTTTTCCATTTTTCCGGCTTTTTCAGCGTGTTCCGCCTTATCCGCTCCCTCTGTCTTTTCAGATTTTTGGAAATTTCTTGAGGAATCTTTTCTCGGCTTTTTCTCTGTCCTCTCTTTTTTCTTAAAGACAGGCTCTTCTTTTCTTACCTCTTCTTTTTCGGACTCCTCTGATATCAAAGAGAAAATGTCCGGCTCCGGCTCCGGTTCCGGTTTTCTCCATGCCTCGATAACGGCCTGCTTCATTCCGATACCGAGAAATCCCGGGCTTCCTTTTTCAATTACTTCATATTCGATTTTATCACTGGTAGCCCCCAGCTGAATCATTGCTTCTGTAATCGCATCATCTACTGTTTTCGCTGATACCCTGATACTGCCATTCATCCCGATTCCTTCCTTTCTCATTTACGGATACATCTGCCCTGCATCCGTCTCGAACCGACAACTATTTCTTCTTTTTGTCTCTGCCTTTCTTAGGCGCTTCGCTTTCCTCTGACGGAAGCTGGGTCTTCTGTCCGCTGTTGTAGCGGTTTACAAGATTTGCTTTGGCTGTGAGGCTTCCCGGTTTTGCCCTTTCCGACGCCTCCTGCGCTTTTCTCAGCTTCTCTTCCTTCTCTGAATCAGTGATCTTTGCCTTCTGTGTAATTCCTGCATTTCTCGTGCTCGTCGTAGCCATCTTGTTGATCTCTTTTGCAGGAGCGCCTTTTTTCTCCCTCTTCTTCTGCGCTTTCTTCCGATTCTCCTCAATGATATCGTCGACGCTCTTTTTCTTCAGATACCTGTTCACAATGATCTGCTGGACGCTTCGCACCACTGCGCTGGCAATCCAGTAGAGGCCAAGTCCTGCCGGGAAAGAAAAGCCGAAGAATACAGAGATCAGCGGCATTGTGTAAGTCATCGTCTTCATAGAATTCGCCATCGGATTGTCCGAATCCAGAGCGCTTCCGGAAGCGCTCTGTGAGAGCTTGACACTGATAAACTGCGTGACGCCTGCAAGCACCGGTATAAGAACCGCAAGGATGATTCCCACAACCGACGCCGCCCCGAGCGCGCCTGTGAGAAGATTCCACGGATGCTCTCCGATATCGATTCCCAGGAAATTGTTAAACTGGGATACTTCGTTCACCGTGCTTTTCACAAGACTTTCCACCTGCGGCATCTTATCTGTCAGTGTCTCCCATGTAGACGACTGAAATCTGTAGAAAAACTCTGCCATACTTCCGGCATTTGTAAAATCATAGGCACTCGTCGGAAGATTAAGCGCTCCGGCGATCTCTTCCATCGTGCCCTCATAGCCTGATATCGACTGAATCTTATCGATCAGAGGCATATATACTTCTCTTACCTGCGTTACATATCTCGGTATATTCTGTACGACCGGGTACAGTCCGAAAAGAAATATAAGCTGGAACAGAGACGGAAGACAGCCGCTTGACATCTTCACTCCATATTTTTCATACAGATTATTCATCTCTTCCTGCTGTTTCAGCATGGACGCCTGATCTTTCTTTCCCTCATACTTTTTCTGGATTTTCTTCATCTCAGGCGACATGACTGACTGCATCTTAGAAAATTTCTGCTGTTTGATCGTGAGAGGCATCAAAATCGTATATACAATGATCGTAAAGATGATAATACATACGCCGATATTATTGACGCCGATCGCGTTCATGACATTGTAGATCGCATTCATGACCTTTCCCAGCAGCCATGAGATCTGGCTTATGACCGGCCAGTCATAGTAGCCGCCGGAAGCTAAAAGTCCAAACATTTCCATTCCTTATCCTCCTTAGGGTACCGGATCATATCCTCCTTTTGAAAATGGATTGCAGCGCAGGATTCTCCAGACAGCAAGAGCCCCTCCCTTTAATGCACCGTACTTTTCTATCGCCTCGATCCCGTACTGTGAACAGGTCGGATAATACTTACAGGTACTGTACCCTTTCAGGCCGGACAGGTATTTTCTGTAAAACCGGATCATACCGATCAAAATCCTCTTCAACCGCACCACTTCCTTTATCTATATAGCTGTATCTGTCTCCGCAGCCTTCTCCGGCTCCGCAGATACAATTTTATGAAGCTTTCCGAGGTGGATCAGTGCGCTTTCAATACTACGATAATCACTGCCCCGCGCACTAGTTCTCGCTATTACTATGATATCAAACCCACACCGGAATTTTTCTTCTGATATTCTGTAGCTCTCTCTGATCAGACGTGTGAGGCGGTGCCTCACCACGCTGTTGCCGACTTTTTTACTGACAGAGATCCCGATCCTGTTCTTCTCCCGGCTGTTCGGCTGAACATACATTACCAGGAGGCGGTTCGCGAAGGATCTCCCATTCCTGTAAACAATCTGAAAATCTTTATTTTTCTTTAAAGATTCTGAAAAAATCATCAATACCCTCAACTAACTTTTAGATAGAAGAAAAGGCCACATAGATGCGGCCTTAAGCTGATAACTGTTTTCTTCCTTTTGCTCTTCTGGCAGCCAATACTTTTCTTCCGCCCGGTGTGCTCATTCTTGCTCTGAACCCATGAACTTTAGATCTGGATCTTTTCTTCGGCTGAAATGTCATCTTCATTCTCAATACACCTCCCTTTGACTGCTATACTTTATAATAAAGTATTCACAATAATTAACTATCTCGTTTCCATATCTTTACTTATAAAGACACGCACTTCATTATAGTGAAAAAATCCCTATAAGTCAAGCAAAATCAAGGCTTTCGCCTAAATTTTTATACCCTTTTTATACCAATGTGTATTTCTAAAATCCCGGTATTTACACCATTCAGGAGAGTTTTCCACATAATCTTTGCATAGTTATCCACAAGTTATCAACAAATGTTGATAACTTGTGGATAACTGCTGTATAACGCAAAAATAACATGTTGAAAAAATAAAATTTTGTTAATAAACCTTCATAATTCAAGTGTTAATTGTGTTTATAAAGTTATGCACACTCATTTTTCATTGCTTATAAACCTGTTTTGATGTAAAATGTAGGAGAGAGATTATGCCTATATATCTCTCTATTCTATTGATTAGGAGTTACTTTCGATGAACATTGTAGAACAAAACTGGGAACAGATACTTAATAAGATGAAGCTGGAATACTGCTCATCCAATATTTCATATAATACCTGGATCGCGCCGCTCACCGTATATGAGGTGAAGGATAATACCGTGTATATCCTTGTCAAGCTGCGGGCAAGCCTTGAGCATATCGAGGAGAAATATCTGCTTCCTTTTAAGGTCTGCATTGCAGAGGTGACGGGGATCGAGTATGAGGTTGCTTTTGTTACGGACAATCAGACCGTCATCCACGAAAAGAAAGAGAACACCGTGAGACGGAACCGGGTCAACGCCATCTATGAAAAGGCAAACCTGAATCCGAAGTATACGTTTGACACCTTTGTTGTCGGAAGCAATAACAATTTCGCCCATGCCGCATCGCTCGCGGTCGCGGAATCTCCGGGTGAAATCTACAACCCTCTGTTTATCTATGGAGGCGTCGGGCTTGGAAAAACCCACCTTATGCATTCCATCGCCCACTTTATACTTGAGAACGATCCTTCTAAGAACGTGCTGTACGTCACCAGCGAGACATTCACGAATGAACTGATCGACGCTCTTAAGGTAGGTAAAAACGGGAACGAGCTTGCCATGACGACCTTCCGCGAAAAGTATAGAAATAACGACGTACTGCTGATCGACGATATTCAGTTTATTATAGGTAAGGAAAGTACGCAGGAAGAGTTTTTCCATACGTTCAACCATCTGCATGTATCCGGAAAGCAGATCATCATCTCAAGTGATAAGCCGCCGAAGGATATCGAGACACTCGAGGCCCGCCTGAGGACCCGCTTCGAGTGGGGCCTGATCGCGGACATCTCTTCTCCGGACTATGAGACAAGGATGGCGATCCTCCGCAAGAAAGAAGAGTTGGACGGACTTGAGAGATACCACATCCCGGACGAAGTCATGCAGTATATTGCCAACAATATTAAGTCCAACATCCGTGAGCTTGAAGGATCTCTCAACAAACTGATCGCGCTCTCCAACCTGGAGAACAAGCCGATCGACATCCCTCTGGCAGCGGAAGCCCTGAAGGACATGATTTCCCCGGACAATACAAGAGTTATCACTCCGGAGCTGATCATGGACGTCGTATCAGAACACTTCAATGTACCTGTGGCAGAACTGAAGGGGAAGAAGAGGAACGCCGAGATCGTCCTTCCGCGCCAGATCGTCATGTATCTCTGCCGCAATATGACAGATACACCGCTGAAATCCATCGGCGTCCTGCTCGGCGGAAAGGACCACGCCTCGATCAGCCACGGCGTCAAGAAGATCGAGAATGATCTGAAGACAGACGAGGCGCTCAATAATACTGTCAATATAATAAAGAAGAAGATCAATCCGGTCTGAGGATCTTAACGGTGTTAATATCTTCTCAGAATGTTGATAACTATGTTGAAAGATTGTGAATTGTACTGTGAAAACTATGAGGATAATTAAAACCGGATTTTTTCCCGTTTTTTTATCCCCACAGTTTCTACAGCCTGCCTTCACAGAATCTACAGAGTTATCACAACGGACAACCCCTTATTTTTCAAGGGCTGGAGGCACTTATGAACATATCCACAGCCCCTAATAATAAGACTACGGAACTGTTTTATTTATATATTTATAAAATGCACCGCCGGAACTTTATTCACAACCCCGGGGCAGAGCGAAAGGAGTTATCTTCAAATGAAAATTGTTTGCACGAAATCAAATCTGGCAAAAGGAGTAAGCATCGTATCCAAGGCAGTGCCTTCTAAGACGACAATGCCGATCCTGGAATGTATCCTGATCGACGCGTCTACCGACGTCGTAAAGCTGACGGCCAATGATATGGAGCTCGGGATCGAGACGACCATTGACGGAACGATCGAAGAGAGAGGAATCATCGCCCTGAACGCCAGGATCTTTTCAGAGATCGTAAGAAAGCTTCCTGACAGCGACGTCGTCATAGCGACGGAGAATGACAGCCAGGTTATGATCACCTGCGAGAAGGCGAAGTTCAATATCGCCGCACAGTCAGGGGACGACTTTTCCTATCTGCCGGTCATAGAGAAAGACGACTTTATCACAGTATCGGAATTTACGCTGAAGGAAGTGATCCGGCAGACGATCTTCTCAATCGCTGACAATGACACGAACAAGATGATGACAGGAGAGCTCTTTGAGATCGAAGACAACATGCTGAAGGTAGTCTCGCTTGACGGGCACAGGATCTCGATCAGAAAGATCGAGCTGAAGGACTCCTATCAGCCGAAGAAAGTGATCGTTCCCGGCAAGACGCTCCAGGAGATCAGCAAGATCATCGGAGGAGAGGCAGAATCAGACGTCGATATATCGTTTACGAAGAACCACATTGTATTTGAATTTGACAGGACTGTTGTCGTGTCCAGATTGATAGAAGGCGAGTATTTCCGGATCGACCAGATGCTCTCAAGCGACTATGAGACGAAGGTCCGGATCAACAAGAGAGAGCTGCTCAACTGTATCGACCGTGCGACTCTCCTGATCAAAGAAGGAGACAAGAAGCCGATCATCATCGATATCAGAGACGAGTCGATGGAGCTGAAGATCAAATCACAGTTCGGCTCCATGGATGAGATCATCCTCTGCACGAAGGAAGGCAAGGATCTGCTGATTGGTTTCAACCCGAAGTTCCTCATCGATGCTCTCAGAGTCATTGACGACGAGGAAGTAGATCTTTATTTCATGAACGCAAAGGCTCCGTGCTTTATCAAAGACGAGACGCAGAGCTATATCTACCTGATCCTTCCGGTCAATTTTAACGCGGCGGTCTAGCTGTCTGACGGACGGTTCGGCAGGATTCAGAAAAAACAGGGAGGAATTGAGAGAATGGAAAAATTCAGACTGCGCCCCGGCGATGAGTTTATCAAACTGGGGCAGCTGCTGAAAGCGGCGGGAGCTGCGGAGAACGGCGCTGACGCAAAGGAGATGATCCAGGACGGGACCGTCACGGTCAACGGCGAGACAGAGACACGCAGAGGGAGAAAGCTCTATGCAGGAGACGTAGCTTCATGCGGCGGCAGGGAAATAAAAATTGAAAAAGAACAGGAATAAGAGTAGAATAGTGACGATGGAAAAAGTATGGTAATCAAATCTTTAAAACTGAAAAATTACAGAAATTACGACTTATTAGATTTGACCTTTGATCCAAAGACTAATATTCTGTATGGGGATAATGCCCAGGGAAAGACGAATATACTCGAGGCTCTCTATCTGTCCGGAACAACGAAGTCCCACAGGGGGACAAAGGACAGGGATATCATACAGTTCGGGCACGACGAGTCCCATCTCGAGACGATCGTGGAAAAGAAAGGGATTACTTTCCAGATCGACATGCATCTGAAAAAGAACAGCCCGAAAGGGATCGCTATCGACAAGATGCCGATCCGGCGGGCGGGCGAACTGTTCGGCATTGTCCACTTTGTATTCTTTTCCCCGGAGGATCTTAATATCATTAAGGACGGACCGGCCGGAAGAAGGCGGTTTATAGATCTGGAGCTGTCGCAGCTCGATAAGATATATCTGAGCAATCTTTCGAATTACAACAGGATCATCAATCAGAGAAATGCCCTGCTGAAGGATATCTGCGGGCAGGGCAGGCTCATGGAAACTCTGGATATATGGGATATGCAGCTCGCGGAATACGGGACGAGGATATTGGAGAGAAGAAGAGAATTTGTAGAGCAGGTAAATGAAATTATTTCTGATATACATCACAAGCTGACCGGCGGAAGAGAAGAGATTACGCTCGTCTATGAGGAGAGTATCGGAAATCTTTCTCTCGAGCAGGCGCTGAAGAAAAACAGGGAACGGGACCTTCGTCTGAAGAGTACTTCTGTGGGGCCTCACAGAGACGATCTCTGTTTTCTGAATAACGGAGACATCGATATCAGAAAATTCGGCTCCCAGGGACAGCAGAGAACAGCGGCACTCTCTCTGAAGCTCTCGGAGATCGAGCTTGTAAAGAGGATCATAAAGGATACTCCGATCCTGCTTCTCGACGACGTACTGTCTGAACTGGACAAACATCGGCAAAACTATTTACTGGACAGTATTCATGATATACAGGCGGTCATCACATGCACCGGTCTGGATGAGTTTGTGAATCACAGATTTTCAATAAACAAGATATTCCATATCAAGAATGGACAGGCAGCAAAAGCAAATTAGGAGGTAAAAAAATGGGTGCATCAGGTACGGAATTTGATTCTGAATATGGGGCGGACCAGATTCAGATCCTGGAGGGGCTGGAAGCGGTAAGAAAAAGACCGGGTATGTACATCGGCAGTACCTCCACGAGGGGGCTTCATCACCTTGTCTATGAGATCGTAGACAACTCGGTGGATGAAGCGCTTGCAGGTTATTGCGACGAGATCCAGGTGGATATCAATAAAGACAATTCGGTCACAGTCAGCGACAATGGCCGCGGAATCCCTGTAGGGATCAATCATAAGGCGGGACTTCCGGCAGTGGAGGTTGTATTTACGATCCTCCATGCGGGCGGAAAGTTCGGCGGGGGAGGATATAAGGTCTCCGGCGGACTGCACGGCGTGGGAGCTTCTGTCGTAAACGCCCTGTCAGAATGGCTTGAAGTTGAGATCTATCATGACGGACATATTTATAAACAGCGTTATGAGCGCGGAAATGTCATGTATAAGCTCAAGATTGTGGGAGAGTGCGAGCCAGAAAGATCGGGGACAAAGGTGACGTTCCTGCCAGATAAAGAAATTTTTGAAGATACGATATTCGACTATGCTACCCTGAAGCAGCGTTTCAGGGAGATGGCATTCCTGACCAGAGGGCTCAGGATCGTATTGCGGGACTGGAGAGAGGAAGAACTCCATGAGCATACGTTTCACTATGAGGGCGGCATCAAGGAGTTTGTAACCTACCTGAACAGGAGCAAGACGCCTCTCTATGACCAGATCATTTACTGTGAGGGATCAAAGGACGGAGTCTATGTGGAAGTTGCAATGCAGCACAATGATTCCTACAGCGACAATACGTATGGATTTGTAAATAATATCACGACGCCGGAGGGCGGAACCCATATCGAGGGCTTCCGCAGCGCCCTTACAAAGACATTCAACGATTATGCCAGAAAGAACAAGCTCTTAAAAGACAGCGAGCCGAATCTTTCCGGCGAGGATATCAGAGAAGGTCTCACTGCAATCATCAGTGTAAAAATCGAGGACCCGCAGTTCGAGGGACAGACGAAGCAGAAGCTCGGAAACAGCGAGGCGAGAGGCGCGGTGAACAATATCCTCAGCACGCAGCTTGAGATCTTCCTCGAGCAGAACCCGAATGTGGCGAAGGTCACGGTTGAGAAGTCTCTCATGGCCCAGCGCGCGAGGGAGGCTGCGAGAAAGGCGAGGGATCTGACGAGAAGAAAATCTGCCCTGGAGGGGACTTCCCTTCCGGGAAAACTGGCGGACTGTTCGGACAAAGATCCGGCAAACTGCGAGATCTATATCGTTGAGGGAGATTCCGCCGGCGGTTCCGCAAAGACGGCGAGAGACAGGGCGACGCAGGCGATCCTTCCGCTGCGCGGAAAGATCCTGAATGTGGAGAAGGCGCGCCTTGACAAGATCTATGCAAACGCGGAGATCAAGGCGATGATCACTGCGTTCGGTACAGGAATCCATGAGGATTTTGATATATCAAAGCTCAGATACCACAAGATCATCATCATGACCGATGCCGACGTGGACGGCGCCCATATCAGTACGTTATTATTGACTTTCCTTTACCGTTTTATGCCTGATCTCATCAAAGAAGGATATGTCTATCTGGCGCAGCCGCCTCTGTTTAAGCTGGAAAAGAATAAAAAAGTGTGGTACGCGTACAGTGACGAAGAGCTGGCAAAAATCCTGCAGGAAGTTGGAAGAGACAGCAACAACAAGATCCAGCGCTATAAAGGTCTTGGAGAGATGGATGCCGAGCAGCTATGGGAGACAACGATGGATCCCGAGCACAGGATCCTCCTCCGGGTGACCATGGACGAAGAGACATCTTCCGAACTTGATCTGACCTTCACAACCCTCATGGGCGACAAGGTCGAGCCAAGACGGGAATTTATCGAAGAAAACGCAAAACACGTCAGAAACCTGGATATATAGCACTTTACCAGCGACGGG
>CALWQS010000025.1 GCA_944383745.1 uncultured Mediterraneibacter sp.
GTCGATCACCGAGCCGTTCCTGACATATCTCTTGCCTCTTCCGAGGCGGCTCTCATAGTCCGCGTACTGCTCCAGATTATCGCACCACGCCTTCCCCCACCATGTGGAGGCGATGTTCCTGCCTTTGATCGTGACAGGCTCTAATACCTTTCCTTTCGCCTGCGCTTTCTTTTTGCTGGCGGCGGATTTTCTCTTCAGTTCCCCCGCGTCCGGCTGTTCGTACCGAGGAAATTCACTCCAATATCTGCTCATCTTCTGTCTCCTCCCCGCTTACCTTTCCAGACGCAGAAGCGCCATCAGTTCTTCATTGCCAAGCTCTGTGATCCACTTCTCGCTGCCGGAGCCGATCACATTTTCCGCCAGCTCCTTCTTAGATTCGATCAGGGCGTCGATCTTCTCCTCGATCGTCCCCCTGCACGCCAGCTTATGCACCATCACGTTCTTCGTCTGCCCGATGCGGAACGCCCGGTCCGTCGCCTGATTCTCCACCGCCGGATTCCACCATCGGTCGAAATGGATCACATGGTTCGCCTTTGTCAGGTTCAGCCCTGTTCCGCCTGCTTTCACGGACAGGACGATGAACGGCACGTACCGGTCTCCCTGAAATGCATCCACGATCTCGCCCCGCTTCGCCACAGGCGTGCCTCCGTGGAGGACATAGCCGTCGGCGTGAAAGATCTCTCTTAAAAATGCAGCCAGATATTCTGTGATCTCCCGGAACTGGGTAAACACGAGCACCCGCTCCCTCTTTTCGTAAATCGTCTCGCACAGCGCCTTTAATGTCTGGAACTTTCCGCTGTCCCCCGCCGAAAACGCCTGCTGCCCGAGATACTGATCCGGATGGTTGCAGATCTGTTTCAGCTTCATGATCGTCGCCAGCACGACGCCCCTTCTCTCGATCCCGTCCGAGTTCAGAATCCGTTCTTCCATATCGGCAACTACTTTTCGGTAGAGGACGATCTGTTTCTTCGACATTTCCACATAGTCCACGGTCTCCAGCTTGTCCGGCAGATCCGATATGATCCGCTTGTCCGTTTTCACCCGGCGCAGCATAAAGGGCGCCACCATGGATTTTAATCGGGCGTACTGCTCCGGATGGGTGTTCAGCCGCTTCGTGAAATCCCGGAACTCCTTTGACGTTCCCAAAAGCCCTTTGTCAAGGAAGTCAAAGAGCGACCAGAGATTAGACAGGTCGTTCTCAATGGGCGTACCCGTCATAGCGATCTTCATGCGGCTCTTCAGCTTCTTGACCGCCTTTGTCTGGTTCGTCAGCGGGTTCTTGATCGCCTGCGCTTCATCAAGGATGACGCACTCCCATGTTATCCCGGCAAGTTCTTTGATCCTCGCCGCCATCCCGTATGTGGTAATCGTAAGAAATGCGGATTCCTCCCGCACCTGCTGCCCAAGCGCTGCCGCGCTCTTTCCGTGAAGGATCAGAAAATCCATGGACGGGACGAACTTCTCCGCCTCCTTCTCCCAGTTGCCGAGAAGGGACGCCGGCACGATCAGCAGCACCCTTGCGCCTTTTTTCGTCTTCCGCATCCGCTCCAGATAAGTAAGCACCTGCAGCGTCTTGCCAAGCCCCATGTCATCTGCAAGGCAGGCGCCGAATCCAAGCTGATCCATGTAGTTGAGCCATGTATACCCGTCCTTCTGATACGGACGCAGCACCGCATGGACAGTAGCGGGAACTCTGGCGCTCCGGATCTTCCCCGGCTCTCTTAATTTCCTCAGAAGGCCGGACAGCCATTTCCCGTTCGTCACCAGCGGGCCCACATCCGCATTGTCCGCATTTTTCTCCCCGCTTCCCATATTCATGCGCAGGGCGTCCATCAAGGTAATCTCTTCCCGGTTTTCTTCCATCTGCTCCAAAAGCTTCCGAAGTCTCTGGTGGTCCACCTCCACCCATTTGCCTTTCAGGAACGCCAGTCCTTCTGTCTGGGAGAGGAGCTTCCGGATGTCCGCCTGTGTCAGCGGCACGCCGTCCACGACCAGTTTCGGCTGCACAGACAGGATACTGTCGAATCCGAGCAGGGACGGCCGGTCTTCTCCGAGGCTCACAGACAGGGACACTGCCGCGGCATGCTTCTTCCACCAGTTCGGAATCCGGCAGAGGATTCCCGTCTTCTCAATCTCTTCGATCTGCTTTAAAAAGGTATACGCCTCCTGCGCCGTCAGCCGCAGAGGGTGGAAGAGCTCCCCCGACTCCATGAACCCGGCGATCAGCTCCGACACCTCCGCCGCTTTATTCAGACAGGAGAGAAGCTCCAGAAGCCTTTCCCTCTGTCCCTTGTACTCGGTCAGGGCGTACTGGAGAGGCACATGGCGCACTTTGCCGTCCTCTCCTCTGGTGGCGTAAGTCGCCAGAAATGCAAAGGGAAATTCACTGTCGTCTTTATTTTCCACAAGATGGAAGAAAATGCGCTCCGGCACATGGAGATCCTGGTTCTTTTCTGTCAGGTACATCTCCACGGTCCCGCTGTATTCTGCGATTTCCTTCCTGAAAATGTCCGTCAATCTTTCGAATACGTTTTTGATCCAGTCCGCCGTCACGTATTCCGCGCCGATGGCGAACGGCACGCTCTGCAGAAGCTCTTCACACAGTTCTTCCGGAACCGGGACCTGCACCTGTTCCCGTGCCAGTTCCAGTTCCGGAAGATCCGTAAGCTGCCTGAAAAACGACACCGCCATCTGGTTCAGAAACCGTGCGGACGGGCTCATCGTCTCCGGGGCGGCTTTCAGCCCGGATTCATACAGGACGGGGAAACCGCCGTCCTCCATCCAGACAGCATTTTCCTCTCCTTCGGATACGTCCGGGCGGAAACCGTCCGGAGTAAATAGAAATGACAGATTCTTGTCCATTGCTCTTCTCCTGACTTATCTTTTTCTGCTTTTCGGTTCGTTATCTTCACATATTATACTTTTCTGATACTATGTGAGTCAAGAACCCGTCCCATACAGCCTGCTGAAATCGGGTCCTGTTCATAACTGTTCACACCTGACCGCCGCCCGCTCGCGCACTCGCCGCGCTGACGCGCCCCAGTTTCGCACTTCATTTTCCTATCGTCCGCCGGGCATTCACGCCTTTGCCGCTCATGCAAAAAAAGCAGGATGTGAAGCCATACATCATCGCTTCACATCCTGCTTTTTCCGCCGCGAACAGCGCAGGGATTCAAAGATAGATTCTATCTGCCGAAGCCGGTCCGAATCCCGCGCCGGTTCTGCCGCGGGCTTTGAGTCAAATACCCTGATGCAGACATGCGGGGCATCAAACTAGCAGCGACGCAGGCATCGGGGTATTTGACCCTCGCGGCAGTCGCCAAGCGGGCATGCTTGCATGTCCATTTGGCTTGCTGCCCGCGGGAATAAAAGCTCTTCCCTTATCTCTCTTCCTGCATTCCCCGGTAGATCTTCTCCGCTGTCATCGGCAGCTCGCGGATGATCACGCCAACCGCGTTCTGGATCGCGTTGGAGATTGCCGGAGAAGGCGTGTTGATGACGATCTCTCCGATGGATTTGGCTCCGAAAGGACCTGTCGGCTCATAGCTGCTCTCGAACTCGACGCGGATCGTGCCCACATCAAGACGGCTCGGGATCTTATACTGCATGAAGGAATTGCTGTAAGTCTTTCCTTTCTTATTGTAGACGATATCCTCGTAGAGCGCCATGCCGATGCCCTGGGCGATGCCGCCCTCGACCTGTACCCTCGCCAGGCTCGGGTTCACGACAGTTCCACAGTCTACCACAGCCACATAGTCGATCAGCTCCGGCACTCCGGTTTCCTTGTCGATCTCCACCTCTGCCATGCCGACCATGAACGGCGGCGGGGACGTCGGCGAGGAAAATGCCTCGCTGGCAGAGAGCGGCTCGTTGTTAAAGCTCATCACCTTGTTCCCGAGTTCTTTTCTCGTGATGGATTCTCCGGTCTTCAGATTGGTCACCTTCTGTCCGTCGAACTCCACATCCTCCGCGGAGCATCCCAGATATTCCGCCCCGCGCTCGCAGATCTTCTTTCTCAGTGTCTCACATGTCTTCACGACAGCCATTCCGGTCACATAGGTCGTACTGGATGCATAGGAGCCGCAGTCATAGGGGGAGACGTCCGTGTCAACCCCGTGAACAAGGATGTCACTCATATCACAGTCCAGGCACTCCGCCGCCATCTGAGTGAGGATCGTGTCGCACCCTGTTCCCATGTCCGTTGCGCCGATCATCAGGCTGTAGTATCCGTCGTCATTGACTTTGATCGCGGCAGTTCCGGTATCCACATGGGAGATTCCGGAGCCCTGCATCGCCATAGCGACGCCTACGCCGCGGACTTTGCCGTTGCCCATGTCGCGGCAGGGATACTTCTCATCCCAGCCGATCATCTCCTTGGCGCGCGCCATGCAGCGGTCCAGGGCGCAGCTCTTCGTCGTCTCGCCGTAATATGCGGGCATGACCATGCCTTCCCGCACCATATTCTTTTCTCTCAGGACCGTAGGATCCATGCCGAGCGTCTGCGCCAGCTCGTTCACAGCGGACTCCACAGCGAAGATTCCCTGTGTCGCGCCGTAGCCGCGGTAAGCTCCCGCTGACATCACGTTTGTATATACGACGTCGTACTCAAAGCGGAACGCCTCCGGGCTTCCGTACAGCGGGATGGACTTATGTCCGGAAAGTCCCACCGTCGTCGGTCCGTGTTCGCCGTACGCGCCTGTATTGGAGAGCGTATGCAGGTCGATCGCACGGATCTTCCCCTCCTTGTCCGCGCCCACGCGGACATGCATCTCCATCTCATGCCGCGGGGAGGAAGCGGTCATCGCCTCTTCCCTCGTATAGATGATCTTCGCCGGCTTTCCGGTCTTCCAGGTCACGAAAGCCGGATACACCTCTGATACCGATGTCTGCTTCGCGCCGAAGCCTCCGCCGATACGCGGCTTGATGACGCGGATCTTGTGCTTCGGGATGTCCAGCGCGTGGCCCAGGATACGGCGCACATGGAACGGCACCTGAGTGGATGAGACCACGTTCAGCCGTCCGTAAGCATCCAGGTACGTATAAGTGCGGAAGGTCTCCATCATGGTCTGCTGGTTCGCCTTTGTGTGATACACACGGTCAACCACATAGTCGCAGGACTTAAGGACCGCATCCACATCTCCTGCTCCGCAGACGTCATGGGCGCACAGGTTCCTGTTATTATCCGCGCCTACACTGCAGAGGCTGCGCCAGTTGTCCTCCGGATGCACAAGGATGGGATTGTCCTTCGCCTTGCGGAAATCCAGCACCGGCTCAAGCACTTCATACTTGATCTTGACCAGCTTCATCGCCTTCTTCACAGCTTCCTCGGAAGTACCGGCAACAATCGCTGCGGCGTCTCCGACGAAGCGCACTCTCTGGTCCAGGATCAGCCGGTCATAGGGGCTCGGCTCCGGATAAGTCTGTCCTGCCAGGGTGAACCGCTTCTGGGGACAGTCCTTATAGGTAAGGACACACTCGATCCCCGGCACCGCCTCTGCCCGTGAGGTGTCGATCTCCTTGATCAGCGCATGTGCGTGAGGGCTCCTGACGATTTTCACGATCAGGCAGTCCGCCGGGGCAAGATCGTTCGTATAGACCGCCCTGCCTGTGACCAGCGCCTCCGCGTCCACCTTCGCTGCCGGATGGTTTACCACTCTGAGCTTTTCTGTTCGTTCCATACTCATCCCCGCGCCTCCTTTCTATATGCCAGATACTTTTCAATCGCGCGCATCTGTCCCATGTAGCCGGTGCACCGGCACAGATTGCCCGCCAGATACTCCTTGATCTCCTCAATGCCCGGATCTTCCAGTTCTCTCACCATGGCGAGCACATTCATGATAAATCCCGGGGAACAGAACCCGCACTGCTCTGCGCCTTCCTCCGCCAGGAACCTGCCGAACTCCGCCGCTTCCTCCTCCACTCCCTCCAGGGTAGTGATCTCATGTCCTCCCACGCTCACCGCGAGGACAGAGCAGGAAAGCCGGGATTTCCCGTCGATCCACACCGTGCACAGACCGCAGTTGGTCGTCTCGCAGCCGCATTTCACACTCTTGCAGCCAAGCTCTCTCAACACATTCAGCAGGACCGCATCCGGTCCCACGTCCACCTTCACCTGCTTCTTATTTAAAACAAACTGTACTTCCATCTCATCTCTCCTCCGCTAAGATCGAACTGATCTCCCTGCGAACCAGAACTTCCGCCAGGTGCTGCCTGTATTCCGCGCTTCCCCTCATATTCGTTCCATAGGTAAATGAAGCCGCCACTTCCTGTGCGTACTCTCTGATCATTTCCTCTGACGCATCTCTCGGTATCTCCCATTTCTTCTCCAGAAGTGCCGCCTTCATCGGCCGCGCGCCGATGGAGAAATACCAGGTCTCCTGCCCGTGCACAATGCCTGTCACCGTGGCGCAGGCGAGAACCGGGAAATCGGTCTGTGTCTGCCGGATGGACTCATAGCGGAACTGCCGCTTTCCTTTCCGGACAATCACGGAGAGCAGCAGATCCTTGTCCTGCTTCCGGTTCACAAAATCTGACAGCCTGACTGTCCCGCCGTTATAGAGCTCCACAAACGTGTCCATGGCAAGAAATGCGGTGAGGACGTCGGAAAATCCGAATCTTCCATAAATACTTCCCCCCACAGTCGCCTGATTCCGGAACTGTACGCCCACAATGTGGCGCACCGACTCCGCGACGCCGTCCCCGAACAGCCGCTTCAGCGCGTCGCACTGTTCGAGCTGCCTCAAGGTACACATTGCTCCGATCCGGATCACATTGTCCGTCTCCTCGATCCGGTCAAGCCCCAGACCAGACAGGTCGATCAGAGTCTTGATCCTGGCATTCCCCAGGCGCATCCACATCATGCCGCCCATGACGCGGCTGCTGCGCGCCTGGTTCAGTTCATACGCTTCCTCCAGCGTCTTCGCCTTCACATAATTACTGATAGTAAACACAGCGCTCTCCTTTCTTCTGATGAAAATCCATCTGCTTTCTTCCATTCAATCTCTTCCACGCACTGCTGTAAAACTGCGTAAAAAAAGTGCAAATGCGATTCTGCCATTTACACTTTCAAGCACCCTTAGCTTACCATATAACAGAGGAAATGTCAAAGGGTTGAGACATTATTGAAAAGCGGTTGACATCCCCATGACACGGTGATATCATTTCAGTAAATACAGAAACGAAGATAGAGGTTGCATTTTTCATGAGTACGGTGACGGATGTGTCAGGAACAGAAGAAATCATCAGAAAGGGAAGAATGCCGAAAGGGCAAAACGCCTGACGTTTTATCCTTGGGCATGGCGTGAAGAACGACATGACTGTCATCGCAGGATGGAGAGCTATCTGAATTATACGGACAAGTATATTTTGGAACGGCGCATCTTGCCGTTTCTTTTACTGTTCACTCACAGTCGCTCCGCGCACTGCATATATATCAGCTATAACCGCTGATCGTACAGGCGCGCGGACAACAGGCCAAATCAAGGAGGAAGATAGAATGGCAATTTTTAAAGGAGCAGGTGTAGCCATCGTCACACCGATGAAGGAGAATCTTGAGATCAATTATGATAAACTGGATGAGATGCTGGAGGAGCAGATCGCAGGCGGCACAGACGCCATCATCATCTGCGGCACCACCGGTGAATCCGCCACTATGACAGAGGCTGAGCACATGGAGGCGATCCGCTTTACTGTAGAGCGCGTGAAGCACCGCATTCCGGTCATCGCCGGAACCGGCTCCAACTGCACTGCCACAGCGGTCGAACTGTCAAAAGAAGCTGAGAAAGACGGAGCAGACGGGCTGCTTCTCGTAACTCCCTACTACAATAAAGCGACGCAGAACGGACTGATCGCACACTACACTGCAGTCTGTAAGGAGGTGAAGATCCCGGCGATCCTCTACAACGTGCCGAGCCGCACCGGATGCAACATCCAGCCTGCGACACTGGCTCATCTGGTAAAGAATGTAGACAATATCGTAGGCGTCAAGGAGGCCTCCGGCAATATCGGACAGGTGGCGGAGATCATGCATCTCTGCGATGGGAACATCGACCTCTACTCAGGCAACGACGACCAGGTCGTACCGCTTCTGTCCCTCGGCGGAATCGGAGTGATCTCTGTTCTCTCCAATGTAGCGCCGACATACGTGCACGACATGGTATACAAATATCTGGACGGAGACACAAAGGGAAGCTGCAGGATGCAGCTGGATGCGCTTCCGCTCTGCAGCGCACTCTTCTGCGAGGTCAACCCGATCCCGGTGAAAGCAGCGCTGAACCTGATGGGCAAGGAAGTCGGACCGCTCCGCGCGCCGCTCACAGAGATCGAGCCTGCACACAGAGAGCTTCTGGAAAAAGCAATGAAGGATTTCGGCATCCTGTAATAAAATTCAGACAGACTGCCGTCAGAGACGGCTCCTCTGATGACAGAAACGCCGCCCGGATGGAACATCATTCCCATCCAGGCGGCGTTTTGATCCTGCGGGGATATCCCCCGCCGCTTTCCTATCTCTTCTTTCCATAAAATACAAGTCCTACGACTCCAGGACCTGCATGAGTGCCAATGCTGGGACTCACGTCATTGATCACCACGTTGGTGAAGCCATTCTCTTTTACCTGCTCCGCCACGCTCCGCGCGTCCTCGATGCAGTCTCCGTGAAGCACGCAGACCATGCGCTCCTTTCCGTAGTCGTCCAGGTCAAGCGCTGACTCCATTCTGGTGACCAGCGTCTTCAGTGATTTCTTCCTTCCTCTGACAGTTCCCGAGGATTCCAGCTTTCCCTCCGCCGTCACCGTCAGGATCGGCTTGATATTCACAAGGCTTCCCACGACAGCGGTCGTCTTGGACACGCGGCCGCCCCGCTGCAGATGGTTGAGGTCATTCACCGTAAAGAGGACGTTCACATGCTCCCGCTCCTCCATGAGGATATCATATACCTCGTCCATGCTCTTTCCCGCCTTCATAAGCTCCACAGCGCGGTACACGGACGCGCCTTCTCCGAGAGATGCGTTCAGAGAATCAAAGACCCTGATCTTCCGCTCCGGATAATCCTCCAGGAGCTCGTTCGCCGTCATCACCACATTATTGCAGCTTCCGCTCAGCGCACTGGAGAATGCAATATGAAGGATATCCTTCCCTTCCTTTAAAATCTTCTCAAATCTCTCCCGGATCACCGCCGGATTGTTCGCCATGGACTTAGGCAGCTCGCCTTTCCTCATCGTCTCATAGAACTCGTGCGGTTCCATGTTCAGCTCATCTCCGTAGACGGTATCGCCGAACGCGTAATACTGCGGGATGACCGTGAGCTGATTCTCCCGGATGAACTCCGGGCGCACGTCAGAATTTGAATCCGTTGTTATTACATAATCAGACATCGCAATTTCCTCCTTGCCGTCCATTATATCAGCAGTCGCTCTCCGATACAAGCCGCAGCCGGCACATACAGCCGCACCGCTTACCTTGTGCTTACCTTGTGCTTACCTTTCGCTTACCGTTTCGCCGATGCGGCGGCCGTTCCGCTCTACAGCCGCAGACCGCGCTGTATCAGATTTTCCCGATCGTAAACACTGTCCTCCACGTCCTGTCTGCCGGCATCAGATACTGCGGGTGAACCGGCGCGCCCCAGCTGTCGTCTCCGCCGACTCCCATCTGGCCTGCCAGGACACGGAGCCATGTATAGTGGGCAGGCGGAAGCTCTTCTCTGTGGGACGCCGCCTCCAGCTCATAAGCGCTGTACGGGATCACGCTGCCTTCAAACGACGTCTCTGCAGTAAAGCGGAGCCCGCTCCCCGACCCGTCTGAAATCTCCAGCCATCTTACCCCGGTGCGTCCTCCGCACTCCTGGGGCACCAGATACGGCGTCAGGCTGTCCTGTGCTGTTCCGCTGAAGATGCCGAGGCGGGCGCCTTCTGCCCTGTCTCTGTAGTTTTCTTCAGGTCCCATTCCGTAATAGCGGAAACGGCTGTACTTCTGCCGCAGACGGAACTCCATTCCGAAAGCGGGCATCTCCGGAAGCCCCTCCTGTCCGCCATAACATATTTCTGTCCGTATGCTGCCGTCTCCCTTCACCGTATAGGCGGCTGTAACCTCTGCCGTCACAGGCGCGGGCAGCGCATAGGTGTAAGTTACAGTTACAGACTCCTTTTCTTCCCGGAGTTCACAGGACTTCGGGCGCACGAACATTCCCGCCGTCATCCAGAGCCCTCTCTCAAAACCATATCCCGCGCCCCGGTCATTGTCTGTGGACGCCCGCCAGAAAGTAAGCTTCGGAGCCCGGGTGATATACTCCTCACCGTCGTACACAAGGGATGCGATCCCGCCTTCCGGCCTGGAGAAAATCACGGAAAAGCCTTCGCCTCGTACGCCGATGTTCACATCGCCATGGATCACCTCAAACGGCTTTTCCGCCTGAGCGTCCCCGGGGCCGTCCGACGCCTCATTTTCATCCGCCCTCACGAAAGCCGTCTGCCCGAACGCCGTCTCATATCCCGCTTCCGCCCATAAGGTGCGGCTGTCCGTCCTCGCCGATACCTCCAGGACATATTCGCCCGGTGCGTCCGGCTGGGGCCATGCAAGGGGCAGATACTTCTCTCCCAGCGGAGGGACCGAAGCCTTTTTCGCTTTTTCGAAGATGCATTCGCCGTCTCTGAGCACACGGTACACAAAGGTAATATCCTCTGTCCCGGCGAACAGGTTCCGGTTCTCGATCTTTACCCCGTTTCTGTCCGGCGTAAGCCGCAGCGGCGCGTAGAGCGCCTTCACTTCCTGCGCTTTCGGCGTCTCCCTCCGGTCTGCGAAGACGATCCCGTTGCCGCAGAACTCATAGTCGGTGGGACGGTCTCCGTAGTCGCCTCCATAAGAGAACACCTCTTCGCCCTGACCGTTGACGCGCAGCATGGACTGGTCGATATAATCCCAGATGAATCCGCCCTGATACTTCTCGTACTTGTCTTCCAAATCAGTGTACAGTTTCATTCCGCCGCAGGAATTTCCCATAGCATGCATGTATTCACAGCTGATGTACGGCTTCTGCGGATTGTCTTTTAAGTATTCTTCGATCTCCGCCGGCTTGGCGTACATCCTGCTCTCCATATCGCTGATTCTGTCATACGCACGGTTCCAGAACACTCCCTCGTAGTGGACCAGCCTGCTGTCGTCATGTTCATGGAAGAACTGTGACATTTTCAGGATATTTTCTCCTGCATAGGACTCATTTCCGCAGGACCAGATCAGGATCGACGGATGGTTCTTATCCCGCTCAAACATGGATCTGGCGCGGTCCACGACGCAGGCTTCCCACTCCGGAAGAGAGCCGGGCACATTCCAGGACGGCTCGCAGCTTCCGAGCTTCTGCCACGATCCGTGGCTCTCCAGGTTTGTCTCATCGATCAGGTAGATACCGTACTCATCGCACAGGCGGTACCACAGGTTCTGGTTCGGGTAATGGGATGTCCGGACCGCATTGATATTGCAGCGCTTCAGGAACCTGATATCCCACAGCATATCCTCCTCTGTCACTGCCCTTCCGCGCTTTATATTGAACTCATGCCGGTTCACGCCGCGAAAAATGATGCGCTTTCCGTTCAGGCACATGATCCCGTCCTTCATCTCGAACCGACGGAATCCCACTTTCTCGCTGACAACCTCTGTCAGAGTGCCGTCCCGATCCCTGAGATACAGCTTCAGCCGGTACAGGTGCGGCTCCTCAGCGCTCCACGCGCGCACATCCTTGATCCGGCCTTCCCATACAAGCGCTTCGCCGCTGTCTTTTGTCTCTGATACAAGACGGACTCCTTCTTCGTCCTCCAGCACCAGCTCCGCCGTACATGGTTCTCCCTGAAGTTCTGCCTCAAGGCGGAACACGCCGTCAGTATAAGTATCGTCCAGGCTTCCCTTCCAGAAGTAATCCCTCACATGGCTTCTCGGGACCGCATAGAGATATACCTCCCGGAAGATTCCCGAGAACCTCCAGAAATCCTGGTCCTCCAGCCAGCTCGCGCTGCTTCTCTTATAGACCTCGACCGCCAGCTTGTTCTCCCCCTCCCGGAGCGCGCCGGTGATCTCGAACTCCGCGGGCGTAAAGCTGTCCTCGCTGTATCCGATAAAGACGCCGTTGAGCCACACATAGAACGCCGTCTCCACTCCCTGGAAGGACAGGTAGGTGCGCTTCCCCCTCAGCATCTCATTGACGATAAATTCCTTCACATAGCATCCGACCGGGTTGTCCGTATGGGAAATGTGGGGCGGGCGAAGCTCTTCCCGTCCGTCCCAGGGATACTGTGTATTCACATACTGACACCGGTCATAGCCCTGGGTCTGGATATGTCCGGGCACCTCGATCGTACCGAACTCTGAGCAGTCATAATCCATCCGGTAGAACTCCGCCGGACGCTCATTCGGGCACGAGGCGAAGGCGAACTTCCACGTCCCGTCCAGGCTCTGCTTCAGCGGCATTTCCCCGCCTGCATAAATATCTTCTTCTGCCTCATAGAACAGATGGGAAGAGTGAGCCTCTTCCCTGTTCACAGCATATACTTCGGGATTTTCCAGCCAGTCAAGGCTCCTCTGCAATGCTTTCATCTGTTATAACCTCCAAATTAATTCTTTTTTCTCCCGCTTCTTTCACCACCATACTCTGACGTGCGCATGATGTCAATATAAAGCGTTCTTTCGCCTGTACTTAATGCTTTCGCCATGGTTGTACCAAATCAAACAGAGCCACCAGCAGCAGCTTCTCCCCGGCGCTGTCTGTCAAAGCGCCGCGAAATCAAGCTCATACAGCAGCTCATCTCCTTCTGCCGCCCCTTCCGCGCAGAGCTTCTCCCACAGCGCGTGAAGGGACGCCTCGCCCTCCCGGATATCGTCGACAACGAGCCCTCCGTCTGCCATCAGCAGGCGGTACGCCTCCTCCGCCCGGCCGGTCTGCGCCAGAGCCTTCCTCCGTACTCAGGAAGGAAAACTGCCCGGAGATGGTCATTCTCAAGCACGGCAGTCTTCACCTCCTGCTCCCTCAGCGTCCTTGTATAGCATGCGTACTGCCGATATGGATAGGAGTTAAGACATCTCCCATACCCTTCATAGATCTCATCGTCTTCATCCAGGCAAAATTCCAGCTCATTCTGCAGGATCAGCCCTCCTACAAGATCCGGCACAGAGGACAGGGCTCCAAGCTCTGCTTTCCTGATCCTATGTTTCTCAAACCGCAGTTGTGGTCTCATCATTCTTCCTCCCCAAAACACATGTATTCCATATACAATTCTGAAAATTTCGGATTCCCCGAGAGTGGAATCTCCCGCACCAGCCCGGCGATGTAGTCCAGCGTTTTCCCGCTCTCTCCATCGAGCAGGCCTGCCGCCGCTCCCTTAAGGCACGTATTGCCCGCCGCCCGCACTCTGCCAGCACAGCCTGCCGGCAGAAGCCCGACCGCTTCCGCCCTTCCTATATCCAGCTCGTATCCGAAGCCGCCGGCGAGGAAGATCTCATCCACCTCGTCAATGGCGGTCCCATACTCGTCAAGCAGTGTCTCAAGCCCTGCCCGCACCGCCGCTTTGGCGAGCTGGATCTCCCGGATATCCTTCTGAAAGACACGGATCCTTCCCTGCTCATCCACAGGAAATCCCTCGGAGGCATAGGGCTCTTCCAGCCTTCCTGTCTCGTCCATGAGCTCCGCCTCAAGGAGACAGGCAATAATCTCAAGTATGCCGGTGCCGCAGATCCCTGTCGGCTCTTCCCCTCCGATCGTCTCCACACAAAGCGTGCCGTCCTTCCACGCCGCATGGCAGACTGCGCCCGGGATGCTTCCTGTCCCGCAGGCAAGATTCCCGCCCTCGAAGGCCGGACCGGCCGCCGCGGAAGCCGCCAGGATCCGCTCCCTGTTCCCGACCGCCATCTCGCCGTTCGTCCCCAGGTCGATCAGGACACTGACGCGCTCCCTTTCGTGAAATCCAAGTGCATAGAGCCCTGAAGTGATATCTCCGCCGATATAGGCGGAAACTCCCGGGCAGATCCGGACCGGGAACGAGAGTCCCTTCTGTCCGGACAGGCTGTCCCACGCAGTCTCTATTCTCTGTATATTATAAGTCCGGAAGGGGAAAATTCCCAGGCTTTCGCACGGATATCCCATCAAAAGATGCACCATCGCCGTGTTCGCCCCGATCACCATCCTGCTGACCGGGACATGTCCGCCTTCCGTCAGGCTGTCCACGCCGCTTTGCAGCACCTGACGGATGCATTCCTTAAGCTCGCCCGCGCTGCCTTTCACGGCCGCCTCGATCCGCCCGATCACATCCGCGCCGTACATTCTCTGGATGTTCAGGGCTGTATGAGCCTTCATGATCTTCCCGCTCCGCAGATCGATCAGCTGCATCGCCACTGTAGTAGTCCCGATATCCACAGCTATACCGTATTCACCGGCGTTCACGCCCCCGCCGCGTCCCGGCGCCGCTTCGCAGGCTGCCGCTCTGCCGTCTCTTTTCAGCGCCGCCTCTTCGGAACCTTTCCCTTCTTGTGTCCTGTCCGGCCAGTCTGCGGCTGTTTCCTTCCCGCCGATGTCCGGCACATAGAACTCCTTTTCCTCTGCCAGGTCCGGGATCAGTACCGTGCACGCCCCCTCCGGAAAGGCGGTGCACGCCAGGCGGAATCCCGCCTCCAGCTCTGCTTCCTCAAAAAAAAGCCTGTCCTCCGCGGCAACCGGAAGCGTACCCTCTGTCACCCGGATCCGGCATTTCCCGCAGGTTCCCCGGCCGGAGCAGAGCGCGGCGATATAGATCCCGTTCTCCCGGAGTATCTCCAGGATGATCTTCCCCCTGACAAACGGAAGCGTCCTCTGTCCTTCGCCGGTGATCACTGTGACTGACGGTTCCGTGACATCTCCTGGGCTCCTCCGCATCCTGCAGGAAGTATTGGGGCACCGGCTGCAGTCGTGCTCTGAATTGTTCTCTTCCGGATTCTCACTCAGCAGATAGACTTGGCAGACGCTCTTCACCGGCCGGTACATGAACCCTTCTGTGATCCCGATCCCGTACTGCGCCGCTCCTGTGACGTCCAGCGCCTTCTTCTGAATCCGCATAGGCGCGTCCTGGGGCGCTTCCAGCCTTCTCCTGATTCCCCTGCCGTGCTCCCTGCACAGCGCGCTGATCTGCTCTCTCAGCTGCCCGTCCAGCTGAAAAAGACAGTTGTCTGCAGCCGCATCTGCCAGCATGGCCCTGACGCAGTCCCCCTGCCGGAACAGCTCTGAAGACCAGCTGCTCAGCCTTTCTCCCACCGTGCAGATAACATACAGGGCCTCCTGTCCGGGGAGCTGATCCTCCCCGTACAGAAAGCCCTCTGTATCACCGAATCCCAGGTAAGCGGCAGGCTCAAGCCTTTCATACGCCTCGGAAAGCATTTCTTCCAGCTCTTCCCTCATCTCATCTGCCAGGAGGCTTCTGTCCGCGTTAAGCATGGAACAGACCGAATCCGGAGAGATCCTGATCTGAAATTCTGTGATCTTTTTCATGCGCTTTTCCTCTCCATCACGGCATTTCTCGCCGTCTCCGCTGCCGATGCCGCGTCCGGCGTGTAATAATCCGCTCCGATCTCCTTCGCGAAATCTTCCGTGACCGGCGCTCCCCCGATCATCACAATATATTTCTCCCGGAGTCCTCTCTCTTCAAGCCGTTGGATACACTCCTGCATCTGAGGCATGGTGGTGCTCAGCAGGGCGGACATCCCGATGACGTCAGCCCCCAGCTCCTCCGCCCTGTCAATAAACGCATCCGCTCCCACGTCAACACCCATATCACAGACCTCGAATCCGGCTCCCTTGAACATCATGCCGACCAGGTTCTTTCCGATATCGTGCAGGTCTCCCTGTACAGTTCCGATCACCGCCCTTCCCACAGGCTCATTGCCCACTTCCGCAAGCTTCGGCTCCAGGAGCGCAAGTCCCGCGTTCATTGCCCGGGCGGCTACAAGGACTTCCGGAACGAAGACCTCATTGTTCTTAAACTTTGCTCCCACGATCATCATGCCGGACAGCAGCCCTTCATTCAGAATCACCTTGGGATCCATATTTTCATCCAATGCTTTCTGCACTAATTCCTTTATTTTCTTTGATCTTCCTTTCTGAAGAAACTCTGAAATTTCCTCTATCAGTCCCATAATATCAACCCTCCCTATTCTGATAAAACTCTTCTGCTGCATCGAAGAATGCCTGCAGATTCTCGATCGGCGTCATCGGCGGGATGTCGCATCCGCTGGCAATGATGAAATTCGGATATCCACAGCATTTCCGCATCAGCTCCTGCGTCTCTCTGCGGATCGTATCCGGGCTGCCGTTTCTCAGGACGCCCACAGGATCAATATTTCCGATCACGATCCGGTCTTCCGGCATGGCCTTCAGCACAGTTTCCATATTGACTGCGTTCCCGAAGCTGTATCCCGCCGCCGGGATCTCGGCAATATCCGCAAGGAGCGGCTCAACTGTCCCGCAGTTGTGGTAGATGAGCATGAGCCCCTCCGCTTCCGCGGTCTCACAGACCTGCTTCACATAAGATACTGAGAAATCTCTGAAAAGCCCCGGCCCGAGCAGTCCCGCCGCCGGCTCGGCGAGGACGATCCCGTCTGCGCCCGCCTCCTTGAACGCCTTCGCATAGGCGCACAGGAACTGTGTCACCTTCTCAAGCACAGTCTCCACCAGCTCCGGGTCCTCATAGCAGAGAATCATGATCTCCGTCATATCCAGCAGCCGCCCTGCCAGAGAGTATGGGCCGATCATACCTGCAAGGATCGGCCGGTCTTTGACCCGGCCTGCGATCTCCCTGATCCCCTTCAGGCATTCCCCGGTGCGTCCCACTCCGACTGCCGGCACACACAGCGCTTCCGCCTCGTCCTCATCATGGATGATCGGCGCCGTCACAGTGGGCACCTCTTCCGCGCTGTATCTGACCGGGCTTCCGAACGCCTCCGCCTCGACAGACAGATCCATCAGGCTTAAGACCGCCGCCATGTCAAATTTCTTTGCGACCGCCTCCATACAGTCAGCCTGCAGCGTCCCGTTCCCGACGATCTCTTCCACCGTGTTTCCCGTGATCTGGATTCCTGGAAAAGAAAGTACAGGCAGCGGTTTTTTCACATCGGCATGGTTCATCTCCTGTATCCATTTTTTCATATCAAAATTCATGGTCATCCCCCTCTACTGTTCCTTTTTCTGGTACGTCCTGCACGCCTCTGCATAGGCTAGCACATTCTCAAACGGCACCTCCGGCTCCAGCAGATGGGTCGGCGCTGCCATGAGCCCGCCCTTTGGTCCCGCGATATCCAGGTTCTTATGTACCTCCGCGATCACCTCTTCCGGAGTGCCGTGGGGCATGACAGTCTGTGTGCCGATCGTCCCGTGGAAGGAGATCTTGTCTCCGTATTTCTCATAAATCTCGCCGAAATCCATACACTCGCTCTGGATCGGATTGAGCACATCCACACCGGCGTCGATCAAGTGCGGGATCAGCGGCTCGATAAACCCGCAGGAGTGATAGAATACGATCACATCAGGATTCAGGCTCTTAATATAAGAAATAATGTCTGTGAGCCTCGGCTTCAGCCAGGTACAGTACAGATCCTCGCTCATCATGATCGTGTGCTGCATCCCGATATCGTCCCCGAGATAGATGACATCCGCACCGGCCTCCACATATGCCTTCGCGCGGATCTTCGCCAGCTCGGTGATCTTATCCAGCAGATAGACCGCCATCTCATCCTCTTCCATCATGTCGCAGAACAGGTTTTCCATTCCTCTCAAGTACCAAGCAGTCTCCCATATCGTCGTCTGCATATTTCCCACCGCGATCAGGTCTCGCTCCTTGATCTTCTTCACCTGCTCCTTCTGGTGATCCTTCTCTCCGTGTTCAAAGTCCGGATACGGATACTCCATGATCTCTTCCAGCGTCTCCGCATCCTCCAGCGGATGGCGCATGTATGTCATGTGCATGCTGTGAGGGGAAGACTCATGGCCCACGCCCCACAGGTCGATCTCCGCTCCCTCTGCGAGAGGCTTCTTATAATATCTTCGGTACTGCTCCACGTCATGTCCCGGCAGCCTGATATCCTCGATATACCTCCACGGGAACTGGAAATATTCCTCATAGTCATCGGATCCGGTCCTCTCCCTGAACTCCTTCTCCAGAGACGGGCAGAGATGAAACTCCACCGGCACATGCTCATATCCCTGTCTCCTGATCAGAGAGAAAAAATTTTCTCTGTTTGTCATAGCCGTCCTCCTTTTCTGATTGACCTTTCTTTACATTTTATTGATTGGATGCTATGATTTACATGGATATTCTGGTAGAAAATATGTCATATCTGGTAAAAGGAGGAAGTGTCATGAACGAGATTCCGAAAGAGCTGTTTGTCACCCGGTCCGTACACAAAAACATCGGTATGGATCCCAGCAATTCCATCCTAAGCTGCGGCTTTATCCACCACACACGCCACCTCTCCCAGAATGAAAACCTCGTCTTTAAATACTACGGAGCGCTGCTTCTCCTGAGCGGCGAGGGCACCTACATCGACAAGGACGGAAAAAGCACCCGGATCTATCCCGGATGCTTCATTCAGCGCATTCCCTATGTCCGCCACTCCACCATCACAAAAGAGGATGGGAAATGGCTGGAGTTTTTTGTCTGTTTTGGGTATGAGACCTACTGTTCCCTGCTGCACATGGGGCTTCTGTCTGAGAGCCCGGTCCTGTATCCCGGTCTCACGGACCATCTTTTAGACAGATGTATACGGTTCTATGAGCAGCTCTCGCAGGCTTCCTCCAGCCAGCTTCCCCAGCTGCTTCTGGAAGCACAGCAGTTTGTCTTCACGATCTATGACATGCACAGGAAGCAGACTGTCGTTCCCTCGACCCGCTCTCTTCTGGATCAGTCCAGGGAGCTGCTCGGAAGCGGAAGGCTCCCCGACGACAGCTGCCGCGGAGTCGCGGAATATCTCGGGATCGGCTATGAGAGCTTCCGCAAGCTGTTCCGCCGGGAGTTTCACATGCCGCCCCACACCTATCTGATCCAGAAGAGGCTGAACACGGCGAAGGAACTTCTGCTGGACGACAGTCTGTCGATCCAGGAGATCGCCGCCCGGACTGGATACCCGGACAGCTTCTCCTTCTCAAAGCAGTTCAAGAAATATACCTCCCTCACGCCTCGGGAGTTCCGGTCGCTGCACCAGATTTCACGGAGCGAGGGCGGGTGATGGCTGCTCTGCCGGCTTACGACAGCATATATGTACGCCGCCCGTTCAGCGTACAGAAGATCAGAGTGGCCGCGCCCACCGCCGCCGGGATAAGAATCACTCCGTACATATCCTGCTGGACTCCTGTCATCACAAGGAAAAGCGGAGTCCCGCACATCACCGCATACCCCATTCCGCCGAACATGATTCGGATCAGCATAGGAAGCATCCACACGATTCCCGATACAGCGACAGTATGGAACGGTGTCTCGAAATGTGCAGACACGCACAGCACAACCGCGCACAACGCCGTCAGTGCCAGACAATCCGCCCCCAGTGAAAGGAAAACAAAGGAACGGATGGGTTTCATCGTGACCGGATAAAAAGGATTCAAAGCCCCCGCCGCGATCCCTGTCATACAGTTCCCGCCTTCCAGCCCATACACGGCTCCCACAGAAAGGAACACGCTCAGCACTACCGCTGCGTACACAGCTGCTGCCAGGGTAAATGCCGCCGCAATCTTCGCC
>CALWQS010000026.1 GCA_944383745.1 uncultured Mediterraneibacter sp.
GCTTTTTCATCATTACCTGCATCGTTGAGAAGCACTGCAGTCTCTGCTTCCAGTTCTCTGAGCTTTTCTGTAAAAGAGTCTGCCAGCTCTTTAAGCTTCGTATCTTTGATATATTCACTGACCTGCTCCATGCTGTTTACCGCCATTTTGCACCCGGAGCTGCATTCTTCCAAAAGTTTTCTGGTCTGTTCGTCCATTCTGGTAATCCCCTTTCAGATAAAATAATACTGTAAGATAATCCTGTACAATGACCGGCGCATCGGCAGGTCATCGTGCGGTATACTATAGGCTGTCCGCGGGAAGGCGGGACTATTCATGGAAACATGTGCCGGATGGGTCCGGCTATTGACATTTTGGGATGGTTATATTATTGTATTAATAATATAATACAAAAGGAGGCGGTTTCATGCTGGTGGCAATTCTTACAGTAATTGCGCTGTTTATCTTTGTGCAGGTCATCTCTTTCATCTCCTGGCGGGATATGAAGCGCAGGCGGAAGAGTTATATCCGCGGAAAGTTCGGAGCGGTTCCGAAAGCGCGGGAGTGGAATGAGAACAGGAGGAATTTCTGCGATCTGTATCCTGAGGAGATCGGCGTGGATGACATTACATGGAATGACCTGTCCATGAATCAGGTCTTCGACCGGATCAACCAGTGTGATACCTCCGCGGGAGAAGAGATCCTTTACTGGCGGCTCAGAAAGAACGCGATGGATGAAGAGGAGCGCGCGCTGTTTGAAAAGCGGGTGGAAGCGTTTGACAGGGATGAGCGGCTGAGGGAATCTGTGGAAGATCTGCTGTGTGATATGGGAAAATCTTCTGCGTCGTATTATATCCCTTCCTATATGGATTCCATCGAAGAGTACCGCTTGAGAAATGCCTGGGCGTACCGTCTGCTTCAGATACTTCTTCTCGTATCGGTCATCACGGCTCTTGTGATCCCGGGCGACAGCGCGCTGCTTTTTCCGGCGGCAGTGTGCGGAGTGAATCTCGTTCTGTATATGGTGATCAAGATGAAATATGAGGTGGAGCTTGCGCTGAGCGGACCGGCGGTGCGCCTTCTGGAGATCGCGAGAAAGCTCTCTGCGAAGAAGGAAATTGCAGAGCTTTATCCGGAACTGGAGGGCATGGTGAAAGGCTTTTCCGGCGTCGTCAGGCGGGCAAAGCTTCTTCAGACACAGAAAATGAATGTGAACTCAGGAGATCCGCTGGGAATCCTTTCCGACTATGTGCTTGGCGTTACGCTCTGGCAGATCACGACCTACAATAAAATAGTGAGCCTGTTGAGCGAGCGTTCCCGTGACTACCTGGAAGTATACCGGATGATCGGTGAGATTGATGCGGCGGTCAGCACGGCGTCCTTCCGCAGGAGCTTGCCCTGGTACTGTACGCCTGAATCAGAATCGGAAAAGAGGATCGTCATGGAAGATATCTATCATCCGCTTCTGAGCAACCCGGTGGAAAATTCACTGACGCTTGCCCGGGGCTGCCTGATCACAGGCTCCAACGCTTCGGGAAAGTCCACCTTTATCAAAGCGGCGGCGGTCAACGCTGTTCTGGCTCAGGCGCTGAATACCTGCGCCGCGCGGAAGATGCGCCTTCCTCAGATGCAGGTTCTCACTTCCATGGCGGTGAAGGACGACCTGATGGAGGGCGAGAGTTATTTTATCCGTGAGATCCGGTATCTGAAGAGAATCCTGGACAGCCTGAATGATGAAAAGATGACGTTCTGCGCGATCGACGAGATTCTGCGCGGGACAAACACGGGAGAGCGGATCCGCGCCTCCAGGGCGATCCTTGAATATATTTGCGATAAGAACTGCATCGCCCTGGTGGCGACGCATGACAAAGAACTGACGGAGCTGCTGAAGGCTTCCTATATTAACTGTCATTTCAGCGAAGAAATGGGAGAGAATGACGTCACATTCAGCTATAAGCTGATGGAGGGACCGGCGACTTCTCAGAATGCGATCGCGCTTCTGAAGATTGCGGGCTTCCCGGATGCGATACTTAAGGCGGCAGGGAAATAATGCGGGGCTGCCGTATGAGAAGTTCAAACTCGCGGGCGAGTTTCGAATCATTCATGCGGCAAGCCCCGTCTGTCTTGTGTGAAAAAGATCCGGGCTGGATTTCTCGGGCGCTTCTGTTATAATAAACAGGAGAAAACAGCGGGAGGAACATGGATATGATACGAAGCGACTGCCATATGCATACGGAGTTTTCAACGGACAGCGAAGCGCCGGTGCGCGCTATGGCCGAGGCCGCGCTGGCAAGAGGACTGGAGGAGATCTGTATCACGGACCACTATGACAAAGATTATCCCCCGGTGCCTGATGTGGAGGGGACGGCGTTTCTCTTTGATCCCGGCAGGTATTTTCCGGCTCTTGCGGATGTGCGCGGGGAATATGCCGGGAAGCTTGCTGTGCGTACCGGGATCGAGATCGGCCTTCAGCCTCATTTGGGAGAATTTTACAGTGAGTTTATCCCAAAGTATCCGTTTGATTTTGTCATAGGTTCCGTACACCTGATAAACGGAATGGACCCGTATTATGGCGAAGTGTTTGAGGGAAGGACGGACCGGGAGGTGTACAGAGAGACCTTCCGTCTGACGCTTGAGAATCTGGAGGCGGTGAAAGACTTCGACGTGCTGGGACACATCGATTATGTGGTGCGCTATGGAAGAAAGAAGGCGGAGGAGTATTCCTATGCGGATTTTGCCGATGAGATTGACGCCGTGCTGCGCAAGGTCATTGAGATGGGGAAGGGCATCGAGCTGAACACAGGAGGATTCAAATACGGCCTGGGATTCTGCAATCCCCATCCTGATATTATAAGAAGGTACAGAGAGCTTGGCGGGGAGATCATAACCGTTGGGGCGGATGCACACTGCCCGGAGCATGTCGCCTATGATTTTGACCGGGCGGAGAAAATTCTGAAGGACTGCGGGTTCCGGTATTATACGGTGTTCGAGAGCAGAAAACCGGTTTTCAGAAAGCTGTGAAGGAGAGTCTGTTTATGAGAGCGGAAATAGAGAGAAAGATGAAAGAGACGGCGGATTATATTTTCCGCCATCCGGAGATTTCGGAACAGGAGGCGCAGTCCTCCCGCGCGCTGGCGTCCTTTCTCGAGGAAGAGGGATTTGCGGTCAGCTGGAATCTTGCCGGATTTGAGACGGCATTCCTTGCCGAGTGGGGGCAGGGAATGCCTGTCATAGGTTTCCTTGCCGAGTATGACGCGCTTCCGGGAATGGGGCAGGAGGCGTGCAGCCGGAGAAAACCAACGGGCGGCCCGGGGCATGGCTGCGGGCATAACCTTTTGGGCGCAGCCTGCGCGGGAGCGGCCTGCGCGCTGAAGGAACGGATGGAAGCAGAGGGGCTGGCAGGAACGGTGCGGGTCTACGGATGTCCGGCGGAGGAGACTGTGACCGGCAAGATCCGGATGAACGCGGAGGGGCTGTTCGACGATCTCTCAGCGGCAGTTACATGGCATCCTTTCGACCGGAACAGAGTCAGCTATGATATCTGGCAGGCGCAGGACATCAAGAATTATAAGTTCTACGGGACGGCCGCGCATGCCTCAAAGCATCCGGAGATGGGAAGGAGCGCTCTGGACGCGGCGGAGCTGATGAATGTGGGAGTGAACTATCTCCGCGAACATGTGGCGGACGACGTCCGGATGCACTATACATATACGAATACGGACGGACCGGCGAATATCGTGCCGGCGTATGCATCAACCAATTATTTCATCCGCTCTTCCAAGTGGGAGCGGACGGAGGACGCGTCAGAGCGGGTGGACAGCTGCGCCCGGGGCGCGGCGCTTATGACTGGGACGCGGGTTGAGATCGAGCGCGTGACCTGCAATAAGGAGATGAAGGTGAACCGGGTGCTGGCAGAGGCTTTTTATGAAGAGATGAGAAAGATTCCGGCGCCTTCCTATACGGAGGATGAGCTGCGGTTCGCGGAAGAGATATCGAAAGAGGCGGGATTTGAGAACGGCGGGGTATATTTTGCCGGACTGGAGCCGCTGGAAGATGAACCTGTTCCGCTCGCAATCGGAACAGATGTGTCGGATGTGAGCCATACAGTGCCTACAGTGATGCTCAGCGCGGCAGCTATGTGCAGGGGAACGCCGCTCCATCACTGGGCGGCCACGGCTCAGGCGGGAATGGGCATCGGACAAAAAGGGATGCTCTACGCGGCGGAATGTATGGCGGCAGGCGCATATCGGCTGGTATCAGAACCGGAACTTCTGAAAAAGGCTTGGGAGGGATTCCGATGAAGAAGAAAATCATACTTGGCTCTGCATCGCCCAGGAGAAGAGAGCTTCTGGAACAGATCGGCGTGGAGTTCGAAGTGCGGGTAAGCAGCAGAAAAGAAGTCTATCGCAGCCTTGATCCCGCCTCGATCGTGAAGGAGCTGGCGCTCGCGAAGGCGGAGAATGTGGCTGAGGAGCTGGGAGCAGCGGATACCCAGGAGAAGGATCTCATCGTGATCGGAGCCGACACAGTTGTCGTCCTGGATGGGGAGATCCTCGGAAAACCAAAGGACGAAGCTGACGCGGAACGGATGCTGAAGGCGCTCCAGGGAAGGGCGCACGATGTGTATACCGGGGCGGCGTTCCTGACATACGGGAGAAACGGGGAAAAAGAGGTCTGCAGCTACGCGGTCGGGACAAAAGTCTATGTAAACCCGATGACGGAGAAGGAGATCCGGGCGTACATTGCCACCGGCGAGCCGTCGGACAAGGCGGGAGCTTACGGAATCCAGGGAAGATTCGCTGCATATATCGAGAAGATAGAAGGAGACTACTACAATGTGGTGGGGCTTCCGGTATCCAGGGTATATGAGACGCTGAAGGAGCTGGGCGCGTTCTGAGGCGGCTGCGCCCGGCGGCCGGCTGCCCACGCTGCACCCGCAGGCGCGGCGGAGTGCGGGGAAGGAGAGCATGCCTGGAAGAAGCGTCAGCGCAGGAGGAAACGGAAAAGCAGTTTCCAGACGAGCAGGAGAAGGAAGGCTCCGAAGACAGTGGCGGCAATATACAGCAGGATAGCCGGCTGATTGCCGATCACAAGTGACAGGCCGTGGAATACGACCTGCTGCATCTGATAGTCCGGATTGATATAGAACATGTTTATTTTCCCAAAGCGGTCGAAGGAAAGGTTGAACACTTCCGCCGCCGCACAGCAGATGAGATACAGCCCTGTGCTGCCTGCGAAGGCGCGCAGGGCATTTCTGTTTCCAAAGAAATAAAAATAAATCACGCCGCAGAATATCCCAAGCAGAATCAGAAAAATATGCCACATATAGGAATGTATGGTGAGCGGGGCATACGGATAATGCAGCCCGCTGGTGTCCGCGAATACGGCGATCCCGCCCAGGAGTGTGTAGCTCATCAGAAATGCCAGCAGGGCGCGGCGGATTCCCGGCCTGCGGAGCCAGGGATAGACAAGCAGGATGTACATGGGGATGCTGCAGAGCTGAAACGGAAAGTACCACCAGTTATAGGACCCGCCTCCCAGCGTAAAGGTGAGCGTATACTGCTTCCAGATCTCGCTGGCCAGCATCAGAAGACCGCACAGGAATAGCAGCCTGTCGGACAGTGCGGGGAAATATTTTGTTGTAACTGAGCGGGATAATTTCATGCCTGCAGCCCCTTTCCGTTTTCTTTTTCTATATTATAGCGCAGATTTTGAAAGAAATAAGCAGTATTGCTAAAACAGATGGCAAGATTGTTCAAAAACAGGAACAAGCATATGCAATATTAACGAATAAATCGAAAAAAAATAAGAAATATCGACGAAAAGAGCAGAGTATGTGAAAAAAATATCATACTTTGGGGAAAAGATAGATAAAAAATCCATAAAAATCAAAAAAACGCCGGACGAAAAGAAGGCAAAATGAAATAAAAAAAGGTCTGAAAAGCCGCATAATAAGGAAAGAAGCGAAATGTTGACAAACAAAAAAATTGGGCGTAAGATTTAGACAACTTTTCGGGAAACGTTTTAATAAAGCCTGAAAAGCGGCAAGGGTTCAAGGGGTTCAATGAGGAACAACTCCTTTTTTTGTGCAAAAAAACGTTGCAGCCCGGCTTTTAAAGCCTGCCCCGCGCACCCGCATTCATTCAGAAAAGGAGGGAGTAATACGGGAAATTTGGCAGACACACTTATGGAAGAACTGAATTGTGAAACAGTTTTCACTCTTCCGGTTCTTGGCGGGATCTCAGAATCTGTAGTCGTCACCTGGATCATTATGGCGGTTCTTGTCCTTTTATCCATTATACTGGTGAGGAATCTGAAGGTTGAGAATCCCGGCAGAGTGCAGCTCGCACTGGAAGCCGGCATCGGCTGGGCGCAGGATTTCTTCGAGGGGATCATCGGGAAAGAGAACAGAAGATACGTCCCGTATCTGATCACTGTACTTCTCTATCTCGCCTTCGCGAACACCATCGCCCCACTGTTTGGCTTCAAACCGCCGACAAAAGATTTGAATGTGACGGCGGGACTGGCGATCATGAGCATGTGCCTGATTGAATATTCAGGCATTTATAAAAACGGACTGAAGCACTGGGTAAAACATTTTGCAAGTCCTGTCCCCGTGGTCGCGCCGATCATGGTCCTTGAGATTGTGATCAGACCCTTGTCGCTGTGTATGCGGCTTTTCGGAAATATGCTTGCCGGATTTGTGGTGATGGAGCTTTTAAAAATCGTCATACCGCTTATCGTACCGATCCCGGTGAGCTTTTACTTCGACATTTTCGACGGACTTCTCCAGGCGTATGTATTCGTATTCCTGACAGGATTGTTTATGAACGAGGAAATGGAATAGGGAGCGCAGGAGAAGAAGGCGCCCGGCTTAAGACCGGGAATCTATTGAAAAAGACACTTATCTGATTAAAAATTATGTGAAAAGAAAAGGAGAAAAGAATCATGGCAACACTTGTAGCAATCGGAGCAGCTGTAGCAGTACTTACAGGAATCGGAGCAGGAATCGGAATCGGATTCGCAACGGCGAAGGCAACAGAGGCAATCGCAAGACAGCCGGAGGCTGAGGGAAAGATCAGCAAGACACTGATCCTCGGATGTGCGCTGGCAGAGGCAACTGCGATCTACGGTTTCATCATCGGTATCCTGATCATCTTCTTCTTAGGATAATGCGGACAGGAAGCAAACAGATGGAAAGTAACAAGAAAGGCGGGTGTAAAAGATGCTGAGTCTTGATTTGAACCTTGTCTGGAATATTATAAATCTTGTTGTTCTTTATCTTCTGCTCAGACATTTCCTGTTCAAGCCTGTGATGGGGATCATGGATAAGAGGAGACAGATCATTGAGGACGGTCTCAGAAATGCGCAGGATGCGCAGAACGACGCGATGAAGATGAAACAGGAGTATGAGGACGCACTTAAGGGAGCAAAGCAGGAATCTGTACAGATCGTAGAAAATGCGCGTTCTGCTGCGAAGAACGAGTATGACAGGATCGTCGCTGAGGCCGGAGAGAAGGCAGGCAGCATCATAGAGAATGCAAAGGAGACTGTCAGAGTCGAGCGCGAGCGGACGATGAGAGAGCTTCAGGGAGAGATCGCAGGGCTGGCAGTTGCATCGGCAGCGAAGATCGTCGGCAAAACCGCAGATCAGGATCTCTATGACCAGTTTCTGAAAGAAGTAGGTGGAACGCATGAAGACACAGACGAAAAATAGGTGCGCGCGCCGCTCTCTGGCGGCGGTCAGATATGCCCGGATACTGTACGATATGGGGATTCCCGGAGAAAAGGTGCAGAAGGCGGGAGCAATATTTGAAGAGGTGCCTCAGCTCCACGATGTTTTTGTAAATCCCTGCATCTCGCCCGGAAAGAAAATGAGTGTGATCGACAGGGTATTTCCGGAGGAAATGAGAAATTTCCTGAAGGTAGTGTGCAAGTACCAGAGAATGGATCTCATTCCTGAGATATTTGCCGCGTACGGCGATTACTGCGACGAACAGAACCATGTTCTGAACGCAGCGCTGATATGTACGGCGCCTCCGAGTGAGGAACAGAAAAAAGGAATTGAGGCGTTCCTGTGCAGAAAATACGGCGCTGAGAAAGCGCATATTGAAATCAGCCGGGACGAGAAGCTGCTTGGAGGATTCATCCTCAGGGTGGGAAGCGACGAGTACGACTGGAGTATGAAAGGGCGCCTGAACAGATTAGAGCAAAGATTAAAGTAACCGGAGGTGAGCAAGGTGAGTTCAATCAATTCAGATGAGATTATTTCTATCCTCAGAGAGGAGATAGAAAATTTTGATACAATGAGCAGGGACAGCGAAGTGGGAACTGTCGTTGCCGTAGGTGACGGTATCGCCACCATTTATGGGATTGATCACGCCATGTACGGGGAGATCGTCACTTTCGAGACCGGACTGAAAGGAATGGTGCAGGACATCCGGAAGAATGAGATCGGATGTATCCTTTTCGGAAGCGACACGGAGATCCGCGAGGGTACGAAAGTGTCCCGTACAGGAAAGCGTGCCGGCGTTCCGGTAGGCGATGCCTACATCGGAAGAGTCGTGAACGCTCTCGGCGAGGCGATCGACGGAAAAGGAGAGATCAAGTCGGACGATTATCTGCCGATCGAGCGCGAGGCGCCGGGAATCGTCGACCGTAAATCGGTCAGCGTGCCGATGGAGACGGGAATCCTGTCCATCGATGCGATGTTCCCGATCGGACGCGGACAGCGTGAGCTGATCATTGGAGACCGTCAGACAGGAAAGACATCCATTGCTATGGACACGATTTTGAATCAAAAAGGGAAAGGCGTCGTCTGTATCTATGTCGCAATAGGACAGAAGGCTTCCACTGTCGCGAAGGTAGTAAATACGCTGACGAATCACGGCGCAATGGACTACACGATTATCGTGTCCTCCACGGCAAGCGACTGTGCGCCGCTTCAGTATATCGCCCCGTATGCGGGCACGGCTATGGCTGAGTATTTCATGTATCAGGGGAAAGACGTGCTGATTGTCTATGACGATCTGTCCAAGCATGCGGTCGCTTACCGCGCGCTGTCCCTGCTGCTGGGACGCTCCCCGGGACGTGAGGCATATCCGGGAGACGTATTCTATCTCCACTCAAGACTTCTTGAGCGGTCGAGCCGCCTCAGCGAGGAGAACGGCGGCGGTTCCATCACAGCCCTGCCGATCATTGAGACGCAGGCGGGCGATGTGTCGGCATACATTCCGACCAATGTGATCTCGATCACAGACGGACAGATCTTCCTGGAGAGCGGTCTTTTCGCATCCGGTATGAGACCGGCGGTCAATGTAGGCCTTTCCGTATCCCGTGTGGGCGGCGCAGCTCAGACGAAAGCGATGAAGAAGGCGGCGGGAAGCATCCGTATCGATCTTGCCCAGTACCGTGAGATGGAAGTGTTCACGCAGTTCAGTTCTGATCTGGACGCGGCTACAAAAGAACAGCTGGAATACGGAAGCGGGCTTATGGCGCTCTTGAAGCAGCCGCTTTATCATCCGCTCAGCCTCCATGAGAAGGTCATCACACTTTGCGCGGCGACGCATAAGGTGCTTCTGGGAATCGAGAAGTCCGGGATCAAACAGTTCCAGGCAGACATGCTGAACTATTTTGATTCCGCGTATCCGGAGATCGGACGCGAGATCGAGGAAAAGAAGGTCCTTTCGGACGAACTGATCGAGAAGATCGTGGAGACAGCGAAGGAATTTAAGAAGAGCAGGTGATACTATGGCAAATATCAGAGAGATACAGAGCCGGATCAACAGCGTCAAGGATACGATGAAAATAACCAACGCGATGTACATGATCTCTTCCTCCAAAATGACCCACGCAAGGAAAAAGCTGGCGGACACAGAGCCCTATTTCTATGCGCTGCAGGGAGAGATCTCGAGGATCCTGCGCCACATGCCGGAGCTCCGGCACCGCTATTTCAGCAAGAGAGAGAATGTCCCGGCGGATGAGAGAAAGATCGGTTCGATCGTCATCACCGCCGACAAGGGGCTTGCCGGTGCGTATAACCATAATATCGTGAAGCTGGAGGAAGAGATTCTGGCTAAGCCCGGAATCCATAAGCTCTTCATCGTAGGTGAGCTGGGAAGGCACTATTTTGCAAAGCACGGAGTAGAGATCGACATGAATTTTCAGTATACGGTCCAGAAGCCGACGATGCACAGGGCGCGGGATATTTCCAGTGTCCTGATCGATCAGTTCCTGAACAGAGAGCTGGATGAGGTCTATGTCGTGTATACACGAATGGAAAACTCTGTGCAGGCAGAGGCAGAGGTCCTGAAGCTCCTGCCGCTGGAGCGGGCATCATTTAACGAAATGATCATGCCGCTCAACATGTACCGCGAGGAAATCGACCTGTATCCGTCGGCTGAGATTGTGATGGAGAGCATCGCGCCGAACTACATTACCGGCATGATCTACGGAACTCTTGTCGAGGCATATGCAAGTGAGCACAATGCCCGCATGATGGCGATGAAATCTGCCACGGACAGCGCTGAGAGCCTGATCAGGGAACTTTCCATTGTCTATAACAGAGCAAGGCAGGCTGCGATCACGCAGGAAATCACAGAGGTGTGCAGCGGCGCGAGGGCACAGCAGAATAAATAGATTCTAGGAGGTTTCTAGCACAGCCTCCACCCACATGCGCACTCGTCGCCTCTATGAGGCTCCAGTCCCGCTCCTTGCGGAGCTAAGACTGCTTATGTGGGTGGTGTGGCTGTTTCACAGTCACATATCAGACTTGACAACAGGTGCTTACGTGCGAGCACGACGCTCCTGCTGCCAGGCCTGATGCGGCTGCGAATAGTAACAATAGGAGGAACAAGATGAATAAAGGACGAATCGTACAGGTTATGGGACCTGTCGTTGACGTGTTATTTGAAGACGGCGACCTTCCTTTTATCAAAGATGCTCTTGAAGTGGAGAACAACGGAAAGAAATGCATCATGGAGGTTGCACAGCACCTCGGGAACAATGAGGTGCGCTGCCTGATGCTGGCTGCCAGCGAGGGGCTTTGCAAGGATATGGAAGTCACGGCTACGGGAGCGGGCATCAAAGTACCGGTGGGCGAGCAGACGCTGGGAAGACTTTTTAACGTATTGGGAGAGACGATCGACAACGGAGAGCCGATTGAAAACTCAGAGAAATGGGTGATCCACAGACAGCCGCCGACATTCGAGGACCAGAGCCCGGTCGTGGAGATACTTGAGACCGGAATCAAGGTCATCGACCTTCTGGCGCCATATGCAAAAGGCGGTAAGATCGGTCTGTTCGGAGGCGCGGGCGTGGGAAAGACCGTGCTGATCCAGGAGCTGATCCGAAACATCGCCACAGAGCACGGCGGATACTCCATTTTCACCGGTGTCGGAGAGCGTTCCCGTGAGGGAAACGATCTTTGGACCGAGATGAGGGAGTCCGGAGTGCTGGAGAAGACTGCCCTCGTATTCGGACAGATGAACGAGCCGCCTGGAGCCCGTATGCGTGTGGCGGAGACCGGACTGACGATGGCAGAGTATTTCCGCGACGAACAGCATCAGAACGTGCTGCTCTTTATCGATAATATTTTCCGTTTCACACAGGCGGGATCAGAGGTGTCCGCACTTCTGGGACGTATGCCGTCAGCCGTCGGATACCAGCCGACGCTGGCAACGGAGATGGGTGAGCTTCAGGAGCGTATCGCATCCACGAAAAACGGATCCGTCACATCCGTGCAGGCTGTATACGTGCCGGCCGACGACCTGACAGACCCTGCCCCGGCGACTACATTCGCACATCTGGATGCAACAACCGTGCTTTCCAGAAAGATCGTGGAACAGGGAATCTACCCGGCGGTCGATCCGCTGGAGTCAAGCTCACGTATCCTGGAGGCTGACGTAGTCGGAGAGGAGCACTATGAGGTCGCGAACAAGGTCATCGCGATCCTTCAGAAGTACAAGGAACTGCAGGATATCATCGCGATCCTCGGTATGGAGGAGCTGTCCGACGAGGATAAGGCGACAGTGCTGCGTGCCAGAAAGATCCAGAGATTCCTGTCCCAGCCGTTTTTCGTAGCTGAGACATTCACGGGAATCCCGGGCAAATATGTGCCGCTCAAGGAGACGATCCGCGGCTTTAAGATGATCATCGACGGAGAGATGGATCAGTATCCGGAGTCTGCATTTTTCAATGTGGGAACGATCGACGATGTGATAGCAAAGGCAAAAGCAGAGAGCGAAGAGGCCTAGATAGGAGTGTGTGCAGATGGATACATTCGGACTGAAGGTCATAGCCAGCGACAGAGTGTTCTATGAGGGCAGGTGCCGCAAGCTGATCATCCCGGCGCCGGACGGGCAGAAGGGAATCCTTCCCAACCATGAGAACATGGTCATCGCCATTGCAGTCGGGATCGCGCGTATGGAGCTGACAGAGGGCGAATGGACGGAGGTTGCGGTCGGAACAGGATTCGCGGAGATCGTCAACAACCGTGTCACGCTTCTGGTGGATACCGCAGAGCGCCCGGAGGAGATCGATATCCGGCGTGCCCGGGAACAGCGGGAGCGCGCAGAGGAACAGATGCGCCAGAAGCAGAGCATCCAGGAGTATTATCATACGCAGGCGTCCCTGGCCCGCGCTATGAACAGGCTGAAGCTGGCCCGTGACAAACGGTGGGATTTCAAATAAATACAGAAAAATCAGGAAACAGATCCCAGGGGGAAACCCGCAGGGATCTGTTTTTTGTCTGCCGCCGGCGCGCTCCGCGCATCCCCGAGGACGGCGGCGTCTGTGCGGCCAGTCCACGGAAGATATGCAAAGGCGTAAAGTTCACACACTGTAATTGCGAAGGAAACGGGAATGTGGACAAGAATCAAATTATCTTGCATTTTAGGAATGAGTATACTACAATATTCATGTCTGAATCAGTGTCAGGGACATGAGGAATCCATTAGAGTAACAGGGGAGAGGTTTCATGAGTGATAATAACAGCCCGCGTTCTCTTGTAGCGATCATGAATGACGTGCTGGGTGCAGTGCGCGATTACTACGATGCAGAGTACGCTTATTATATCGAGAAAGAATTTGATGACGTGGTGACCATCTATGAGTGGTGCGCCGAATATGTGCCGTGGCAGCGGGACAAGCTTAAGATGCTGCCCGCGGACCAGCAGCCGAAGTGGATGAAGCAGGAGATTACAGATACTACTTCTGACAGCTACAGTATTTTCAAGCAGCTGGATGAAGACACTACGGCGATCCTGGCAGTTGTGGGAGTCCACCGGGGCGGATGCGACCTTTACCTGATGCGCGCGCTGATTCCGTATATCCCCCAGGCGATTACCCTCCAGAAAATGCAGAAGCAGCAGGAATATCTCAGTTATCATGACAATCTGACAGGGCTTTTGAATAGAAACAGTTTTGTTGCTTATATGGATGAGCAGGATCACAGCGATCTGAAATCAATAGGAGCCGTATCGCTGGACATCAACGGACTGAAGAATTTCAATAAAGAATTTGGGCGTGATTACGGCGATGAGGTCGTGACCCGCGTCGGAGAGGTTCTGGAAGAGTATTTCCGAAGCAGCTTCGTCTACCGTCTGACAGGAGACGAGTATCTTGTCATTGTCGAGAACTGTTCCTACGATGAGTTTGCAAAGCAGGTGCACGCGGCGCATGAGAAGTTCGACAATATCAGTCTGGGCCTTGTATCCATCGGATATGCCTGGGAGAAGCTTGACATCGATATCAGCAATCTTGTCTCCAGCGCGGAAAATATGATGCGCGATGAGAAGAAGAAATATTACAAGAATCTGAGAAAAGGGCACCATGAGCCGATCATTAAGCAGGATCTGCTCGATGATCTTGAGAATGGGAATTTTATCGTATGCCTTGTGCCTAAGATTGATGTAAAGACAGGGAAGGTGTCCGGTGCGGAGGCGGTAGTGCGCTACCACCATAAGGATCTGGGGATCATGAATCCGGAGAGATATATCAATCTTCTTGACGAGACGAGGCTTTCCCACTATCTGGATCTCTATGTGTTTGAAGAAGTCTGCAGGACCCTGCACAGATGGGAAGTGGAAGGGCTGCCGATGATGCCGGTATCTGTGAATTTTGCGGGTTCTACGCTGAGACAGGATAACATTGCGGAGAAGATGCTTCTCCTGATTGAAAAGTATCATGTGTACTGTGAATACCTGGAGGTGGAAGTCTCGGAGTCGTCTACAGATATGAACCAGGAGATGCTCACAGAGACGAGCAATAAGATCAGAAAAGCGAACGTGAGAGTTGTACTTGATCACTTCGGGGCAAAAAATTCCAGCTTTTCTATCCTGTCGATCATGGAATTTGACGGACTGAAGCTGGACAAGAGTGTGATCACTGATATCGTGGGCAACAACCGGAGCCAGATCGTGGCGAAGGCAGTGATCGATATCTGCGGCCAGCTCGGCGCATACGTTGAGGCGTCCGGCGTGGAGACGCAGGATCAGCTGAATGTGCTGAAGGAGCTTGGATGCGATTATGCCCAGGGAGCGCTGTTCAATAAGCCGATCAAGATCGAGACATTTGAACTGCGTTATATGAAGGAATAGAGAATGGTCAGAGCATGGATTGCGGATATCAGGCCGCTCTGTGAAGATAAGTGTTATAGAAAATATTATGAGGAGCTCCCTGATTTTCGAAAAAGGAAGGCGGACGCACTGAAGTCCGTGCAGGGAAAGGCTCAGAGCGTGGGAGTGTGGAGCCTGCTGGAAAAGATCCGGGCGGAGGAAGGCCTGCCTGAATCTTCCGCATATAATCTCTCCCATTCCGGGGATTATGTGATGTGCGCTGTTGAACTGGATGGAAAGAAGGAGCAGGTGGGATGCGATATTGAACAGATCGGAAGGCTGAGGCTCGACCTGGCGGAAAGGTTTTTCAGCAGGGATGAGTATGACGCCATTCTGATGCGGGAGACGGAGGAAGAACGCAGAGAGAGCTTCTTCAGATACTGGGTGCTGAAGGAGAGCTTTATCAAAGCGACGGGAAGAGGGATGGCTCTTCCGCTGAACAGTTTTTCTGTCCGTCTTGGCGCTCCGCCGGTCCTGATAAGGCAGCCGGAAGAATATCCCGGCAGATATTACTACAGAGAGTTTGCTGTCAGAGAGATACCGTATAAGATGGCGGTCTGTTCAACAGATGAAGCGATTGATTCAAAGATTCATACGGAGTTAAGATTATTATGAAACAGAATGACAGGGACAGACAGGTCAGGCGCTATAAGATGCTGCTCTGTGCGGCGGCAGGTGCGGCAGCGGGGGTCCTGATCACATTTGTGGCTGCAAGGGGCGTGGTGACAGAGAACGAACAGACACTTACGGCGCAGAATGAGGCATTGGAAAAGGAGAACCAAGAACTCCGCACTCAGGCGAGCAAGACAGCGGCGGTGGAGGACAGCGCGGGCCTGCTGAGCAGCAATTCGGAGAACTGGGCGATCGCCCTGGTGAATGAGGGACATCCCCTGGACACCGCTTATGTACCGGCGGAAATGACGGAGATCGAATCAGAGCGCTCAGTGGACTCCAGGATCGCGGATGAACTGAAACAAATGCTGAGCGACGCGAAAGACGCGGGACTCAGCATGTATGTGGCTTCCGCGTACCGCTCCTATGAGAAGCAGAGGGAAGTGTTCAACAATACGATGCAGGACTGGATCTCACAGGGCTACAGTCCGCTCAATGCATATGATGAGACAAAGAAGTCTGTAGCTGTGCCGGGGACAAGTGAACACGCGACCGGTCTTGCGGTCGATATCATTTCTTCGGAGTACGAAGAGCTGGATGACAGACAGGGAGATACAGAGGAGCAGAAATGGCTGATGGAGCACTGCTGGGAATATGGATTTATCCTCAGGTATCCGCCTGAAAAGTCCGATGTGACGAAGATCGTGTACGAACCATGGCATTACCGCTATGTAGGGAAAGAGGCAGCCAAGGAGATCACAGAGCAGAATATTACACTGGAAGAATATGTGCTCGGACAGTGATGACGGTCCATACCAGATGGGCAGGGATTCCAAGATGTGCTGTGCCGGCTGAGGCTGGCGGGAATCACATGCCGTGATTCAGGAGTGAGTCTGGAAGAAATAAAAAGGGGAGAAACGACAGCGTTTCTAAAAAAACAAAGGAGTATAATTATACATAAGGAGGAAGATGATGGAAGATTTAACATTTGGCGAACAGGTCAAGATTATTCTTGGAAGAAAGGGCATGACGATCAAGGAACTGGCAGAGACGATCGAAGCAAAGACGGGGAAAAAAATGTCCAGGCAGAATCTGACACAGAGGCTGGGCAGGGATAATTTCCAGGAGCAGGATATGCGCATGATCGCGCGGATTCTGGAGTGCCCATTCCAGCTGAGCATCATGGGTGCAGAGCCGGAACGCCGGGAGACAGGCGCCGCGTACGAGGAAGAAGCGCAGGCAGCATATGAGCAGGAGAGCGCTGCCGGGCAGACGGAAGTGCAGGCGGCGGAAACGGTTCGTGAAGATACTGTGCCGGATACTGTGGAAATGCAGGCAGAGGAAGCGCAGGCTGAGACCTTAGAAGCGGAGATGCTGACGACAGAAGCAGAGAGCACGGAAGAGGAGACTCAGATGACAGAGGCAGAGGCTGCAGAAGAGGAGATGCAGACAGCAGCGGCGGAAACTGCAGAAGAGGAGATGCAGACAGCAGCGGCGGAAACTGCGGAAGCGGAGATGCAGATGACAGCGGCAGAAACTGCAGAAGCAGAAGAACAGCCGGCAGAAGAGCCGGAGGCGGTCCGTGGAGAGACTGAACCGGAAGTGAGCACGGAACCGGAAATGGAGCCGGAAGCGTACGGCGGAGAACAGTCTGAGGCGGCCGAGGAGAGCTGGTATTCTGGCTCTGATGTCGGACCGGATGAGCGGGATATGACGATCGGCGAACTCTATGACATTCACGAAGAGCTCACTCAGCTTGAGGAAAATGCGAAGGCGGGCGAGTCTGTAGAGGCGATCAAGGAAGAACTTGAGAAGCCGAAGCGGGATTGGTTCCGCGGGAATTTCTTCCTGAGAAGGAAGAAGAAGGACGAGAAGAAGGAAGTGAAGGAGCCGGTTCATGAAACGGTGCAGCAGGCTGCTCCTGAGCCGGAACCTCAGGAATTTTATGAAGAAGAGTCCCGTCAGGAAGAGCCGGAGGCTTACCGGGAGGATGAGAGAGAGTTTGAACCGGTCATCTCTTATCAGGATGCAGAGGAAGACCGGGAGGCCGGCGACGTCAATCCGTATACCGGCAAGGAGTACCAGTCCAACAGTGTGCGTATGCATCCTACAAGGATCGGGTATGTTCAGGTATATGACCGCAGCATACATAAATGGACAGATATGACGGAATGGGCGTTCCTCGGATATCAGGAGAGGAAGAAGGCTCTTTTGGGAAGCGCCTATGAACCTCCGATCTATCTCGATTGATCAAGACGCGTATCGGTGTGCCGGAGAAATATATGTCTCCCGCGCACCGATGTATTTTTTTGATTAGGAGAAAAGGCACGTATGGAAAGAATGGAATGGGGACGGCTGCTCTCGGCGCAGAGAGAGCGGGAAAGCTCCGGGCGACGTCGTCCAACAGATCTGAGAAGCGAGTTTGAGAAGGATTATCACCGCATCATCGGCAGCGCGTCCTTCCGCCGGCTGCAGGACAAGACGCAGGTTTTTCCGCTGGATAAGAGCGATTTTATCAGGACAAGGCTTACGCATTCCCTGGAGGTGGCGTCTTTCGGGAAATCACTCGGACAGAACATCGGGGAGAATATCCTGACGCACCGAAGGGATTCCGGATTTACACCGAAGATGCGGGAGGATATTTCACACATACTGGAGTGCGCCGGTTTGATCCATGATATCGGGAACCCGCCTTTCGGGCATTTCGGCGAGCTCGCAATCAGGGAGTGGTTCCGGCGGAATCTGGCGAATCTCACATTCCGCGGGCAGCCCGTAGAAAAACTGCTCACGGAACAGATGAAGCAGGACTTCTGTCATTTTGAGGGAAATGCGCAGGCGCTCAGGCTGGTGACAAGGCTGCATTATCTGGTGGACGAGTATGGGATGAACCTGACCTATGCGCTGCTTGGCACGATCATAAAATATCCGGTTCCCTCCACGGAAATCAACCCGCGCAGCGCGAATATCAAGGAGCGGAAGATGGGATACTATTATGCCGACCGGGAGATATTTGAGAAGATAACGGCTGCCACGGGGACGGGGAAAAGGCGCCATCCGCTGACGTTTATCCTCGAGGCGGCGGACGATCTCGCGTACAAGACGGCAGATATCGAGGATGCCTTTGTGAAAGGCTTCATCACATACTATACGCTGGAAAAGGAGCTGGCAGAGCTGGAGAGGAACTGTGCGGAGTTCTATGACGAGACAACGTTCCGGCCTCTTGAAAAGCTGCGCCGGCTCCGCGCCAGGGGAATCGAAAAGAGTGTGGACAGCCCGGAGTCCTATGCGGTGAAAAACTGGATCGTGAGTGTCCAGGGATTCCTGATCAGCTGTGCGACTTACGGTTTTACGGCAAATTATGACGCGATCATGGAGGGAGAATACGGGCAGGATCTGTTTTGCGGGACTTGCGGTGCGCCGCTCATGGATCTGCTGGGCGATATGGCGCACCGGCACGTTTTCTCCACCAGCGCGATCTATAAGATGGAGCTTACCGAATCAACGATCCTGAATTTCCTTATGGACAGGCTGGTGCGCGCCGTGCTGAACTATGATACGCAGGAGAACCAGGATTCCATAGACAGCAGGATCGTTTCTCTGATCTCGGATAATTATAAGAATGCATACCGGCTCCACTCGGAGGGGAAGAGCGAGGCGGAAAAACTGTATCTCCGCCTGCTCCTCGTGACAGACTATGTGTGCGGCATGACGGACAGCTACGCGAAGCGGCTGTATCAGGAGATGAACGGGATCATCTAGCAGGCCTGCCGGAATCGAGACAGCGGCACCAGTGGCCGAAATCTGCTTCGTCGTTCCGCTCATCTTTGGAGAGCCCGAGCATTGGGACGTAGGAGCGGGTAAAGTTGGGAAAGCCGAACAGGTCGGCTGCCCGTGCTTCGCGGACGTCATAGATGCCAGGGACGCCGAGCCATACATGCCCGTCTTCTTCCGCGAGAAGGAGATGGTTATAATTATGGTATCCGTGGAGGAGGAAGCTGTTGTTGGCCAGGAACCAGAACCGCCGCGGCAGCTTTGAGATTTCCGAGCGCTCGATTTTCCTTGCAGAGGGAGATTCTCGGTCCTGCGCGGGAGGAGCGCTGCGCTGCTCCGATACCTGCAGAGCAGGCTCCCCGTCATGACGGCTCCCTTCGGGGTTCTCTTCAGAGAGGGGCGCGGACGGAGGGGCGTCCGGCGCTGTGC
>CALWQS010000027.1 GCA_944383745.1 uncultured Mediterraneibacter sp.
CTGTACCCGTATGACGCGGCTCACCTGACGCGGGAGGACTATGTGGCGTTCTCCATGAAGATGAAGCCGTATTTAAGACCGCGGGTAAATGGTGTGAACAAGCTTTACATGTTTACAGAAGGCTTCGGGAAATATCTGGCTGACGCCGGGGAGCGCGGCCTGTCTCTCGAAGAGCTTCCGGGAACGGAGAGCTGCGGGGCGGCGGAAGCATTTATCAGAAGACACATCGACAGCGGATATCCAGTGCCGTACCTTATGCTCCGGCACAAGAAGGCATATTATAAGGACTTTGTCTGGCACTGGTTTTTGTGCTATGGATATGAAGAGAGTGCGGAGGGATTCCGGATCACAGTGGCGACATACGGGGAGTCGTCGACCTTTCTGTTGAGCGACCTGTGGGATACCGGGTATGATGAGAAGGGCGGCCTGATCGGGATAGGATGTGCGGACGGAGCAGGAGCGCACCTGTGACGGCAGAATGAGGGGCTCGTTACTGCGTACGTCTAACCGCCGCCTGTATGCGGACTACGCAGCTCTGACAAGCAAAAATGATTATTAATAAAAACCTCCCTTTTTCGGGAGAAGTGCAGTTGGAAAAAGCCTGTACATGAAAACAGTAAAAAGAAACTTTTTATTGAATAGTGCTCCATAGATAAACATACCTGATTATCTATGGAGCATTATCGCCTTTAAAATACGGTAATTTTGCTATCCAAACCCGCAGGCAGGAAATTGCGGATGCGTTTAATCAACTGGACGAGGATAATAAGCGTCTGGTGATCCGCGGCGAGGTCAAAAGCTGGAACTCTATGCTGGCAGATGCTGCACACCGGGCAGGCATTACGGAACAGGTTGAATACGCTGAGTTTCAAAATGCCGGGTACATGGGCCTATATGGTGGCCTGCGTGTTGCCGACATCCACGCCCGGAAAGGGCTTGCCCCCGATCAGAAGATATTGGATCACATGGGCAGTGAGGAATTAGGTGCAAATTTGTTCCGCATTACGCAGACAGAGGCGAAAATGCGCCGCGACGATCCCCAGGGGCTGGACGAGGCAAGCTCCATCCATTACACGGTGGGAAAGGAAGTCCGGGAAACGATTGAAAAAATCGGAGGCACCATGCCGGAGGACTTGCCTGCACCCGAAAAGAGCATCTCTCAGGTTGAGCGGGAGCAGTTGAAGAAATTGAAAAAAGACCGCAAAAAACTGATGCTTGATGAATAAGGCGATCATTTTCCCGACGCCGGGAAAATGATCCGGCTTTTACGCCGCTTGCAGAAATGCAGGCGGCTTTTTTGATGTAAAGGAGTGTGAAATATTAAAAAATATTCTGTAATCTACGCCGATCCCCCCTGGCGATACGCGCAAAAGGGCTTGCAGGGGGCGGCGGAAAAACATTACCCCACAATGGGGATAAAAAATAATATGAGACCATGGAAGAGGAAAAGAAATTTGTATTTGTGACGGATTTAAGTACCACAGGGAGAAATATAAAAGAAACAGTGGAGAGAGGAAGATGGAGATGGAAAATAGGAGTGCACAGAGCATAGAAGCGTGGGAAGGATTATGGAAGAAAGTAAGGAAAAGCAGGAAGCAAAAGCACCGGCTCCTGCTCAATGGGTGGAAAAAAGGTGGATAAAAGAGAATGAATCAAAATTGGAGAAAAAAATACAAGTGAGATTTGCATACAGCTGAAGAAAGGAAGTGATGAGGGGAGATAAGGGGAAAATATAGTTTGCTCGTCAGAGCTGGCGGGACGCGGCACCGCGTTGACGGATGCGGACAAATCCGCTACAATGGGACTGATCCTGAAAATTTTGAAAGAAAGAAGAGGAAATGATTATGGCAAATCCAGTTGTTACATTTGAGATGGAAAACGGAGATATCATGAAGGCAGAGCTTTATCCGGAGATCGCGCCGAACACAGTGAAGAATTTTGTTTCTCTTGTGAATAAGGGATTCTATGACGGACTGATCTTTCACCGGGTGATCAGCGGCTTTATGATCCAGGGCGGATGCCCTGACGGGACAGGCATGGGAGGCCCGGGGTATTCGATCAAAGGAGAGTTCGCGCAGAACGGATTCGCCAACGGCCTGGCGCATGATCCGGGAGTGCTTTCCATGGCACGTGCAATGCATCCGGATTCCGCGGGAAGCCAGTTCTTCATTATGCACAAGAAATCACCTCACCTTGACGGCGCGTATGCGGCGTTTGGCAAGATCACAGAGGGAATGGACGTGGTCAACAAGATTGCAGAGACGGCTACGGACTACAGCGACCGTCCGCTTGAGAAGCAGATGATGAAGAAAGTGACAGTGGAGACCTTCGGCGAAGAGTATGGCGAGCCTGAGAAAGTGTGAGCTGAAGGAAGGTCATCATAAATATTTTACAAAGTTCATAGAATTATTAGCACTCTTATCAAAAGAGTGCTAATTTTCTATTGACTTTTAAATTTCTCTGAGCTAGAATGTCTTCTAGGCATAGAACACAGCCTTCAGCAGCTGGAAAAGGCTGATCCGATAATCAATATTTATTTCAAAGAGGTGTTAGACATGGAAGTAAAGAAGGGCAACTTATCGATCGACAGTGAGAATATATTCCCGATTATTAAGAAATGGGTATATTCGGATCATGACATTTTTGTCCGCGAGATGATCTCCAACGGGTGCGACGCGATCACGAAGCTCAAGAAGCTGGATATGATGGGAGAGTATGAGCTTCCGGAGGGGTATAAGCCGAAGATCGAAGTTATCGTCAACCCGGAAGAGAAGACGATGAAGTTTATTGATAACGGTCTTGGAATGACTGCGGAAGAAGTGGAAGAATACATTACACAGATCGCTTTTTCCGGTGCGACACAGTTCCTCGAGAAATATAAGGACAAGACGACAGAGGACGATATGATCGGTCACTTCGGCCTCGGATTCTACTCCGCATTTATGGTGGCGGATGAGGTGCAGATCGATACGCTCTCTTATAAAGAAGGAGCAGCTCCGGTCCACTGGGCGAGCCAGGGCGGCACAGAGTATGAGATGCAGGAGGGGAACAGGACGACAGTAGGTTCTGAGATCACACTGTTCCTGAACGAGGACAGCCTGGAGTTCGCCAACGAGTACAGAGCGAGAGAAGTGCTGGAGAAGTACTGCTCATTCATGCCGGTCGAGATCTTCCTGTCCAAGGCAAACGCAGAGCCGGAGTACGAGACGATCGACGAAGAGGACCTGCTGGATACAGACGAAGTTGTAGAGCATATTGAGGAAGAGAAGAAAGAAGGAGAAGAGGGCGAGCCGAAGAAGAGAGTAAAGATCGTGAAGCGCCCGGTCTCCATCAGTGATATCCATCCGCTGTGGGCGAAGAACCCGAGCGAGTGTACGAAGGATGAGTATATCGCGTTTTACAGAAAAGTATTCATGGATTACAAGGAGCCTCTGTTCTGGATTCACCTGAATATGGACTATCCGTTCAATCTGAAAGGAATCCTGTATTTCCCGAAGATCAATACAGAGTATGACTCCATCGAGGGAACGATCAAGCTGTACAACAATCAGGTGTTTATCGCGGATAACATCAAGGAAGTGATTCCGGAGTTCCTGATGGTGCTCAAGGGCGTGATCGACTGCCCGGACCTGCCGCTGAACGTATCCAGAAGCGCGCTGCAGAACGACGGATTTGTGAATAAAGTAGCGGACTATATCTCCAAGAAGGTGGCTGACAAGCTGACCGGAATGTTCAAGACAGACCGCGAGAGCTATGAGAAATACTGGGACGACATCAGCCCGTTCATCAAGTTCGGATGCCTGAAGGATGAGAAGTTCGGCGAGAAGATGAAGGACTCCATGATCTACAAGAATCTGGATCACAAGTACCTGACTCTTGAAGAAGTGATCAAGGAGAGCAGAGGGGAGTCTGCGGAAGCCGGTGAAGAGCAGCCTGCAGAAGAGCCGAAGACAGAGGAAGCCAAAGCTGAGACGGCGGAGGACACCGCATCGGAAGACACGTCGGCAGAAGAAAACAAGGAAGAGGAAAAGACCCGCATCTACTATGTAACCGACGAGGTTCAGCAGAGCCAGTATATCAATATGTTCAAGGCTCAGGGACAGGATGCGATCGTCCTCACCCATAACATTGATTCTGCATTTATCACATATCTTGAGCAGAAGCACCAGGACGTCCAGTTCCTGCGCATCGACGCGGACGTGCATGATTCGCTGAAGGATGAAGTCGCAGAGGACGAGAAGGAAGAGTTCAAGAAGGCAGCGGACAGCCTTGTCGAGATTTTCCGAAAGGAGCTGAACAATGACAAGCTGGAAGTAAAGGTGGAGAAGCTCAAGGATGATAAAGTCGCCTCCATGGCGGTACTTTCCGAGCAGGAGAGACGTATGGCGGAAATGATGAAGATGTACGGCATGGGAGGCATGGATCCGTCCATGTTCGGAAGCCAGGCGACACTTGTGCTGAACGCAAACCATCCGCTTGTCAAGTTCCTCGTGGAGCACAAGCGCAGCAAGAATGTTCCGATTATCTGTAAACAGCTCTACGATCTGGCGATGCTCGCCCACAAGCCGCTGAGCCCGGAAGAGATGACGGCGTTCGTGCAGAGGAGCAACGAGATCATGCTGCTGCTGACAAAATAAGTCCGGATAATAGAACCGAAACGGAATATCATATGGAATAAGATAGAGAGAAATCCTCACGGGAAGCAAAGTGATAATAACAGATCCCGTGAGGATTTTTTTGTTGTCTGATTTTAATAATAAGATAGATTTTTTGAGGTTGACAATAGGAAATTATATGTATTTTTACGAGCGAAATTGATAAAATTTAGGTGATTTAGCTGAAGGGGGATCGGAGAAACGTAAGTATTACGGAAAAGGAACTGCCATGTTATGAAGCAGTTTTCTTTCAACAGCCGAAACCACGGAAATCTATGAATATGCTAAGATTGTTTTCATGCGGAACGAGCAGAATGATAAGAAAACTTATGGACAAAATATACTGAGTTGAGAACTGTACGAAAGGACATAAGATATGAGGCTTTATTCGGTTTTATTAGTAGATGATGAAGAGGACGCTGTCCAGGTGATAATGAAAAAGATCAACTGGGAAAGTATGGGATTTCGTATAGCCGGATACGCAGGGAATGGCATTGAAGCCCTGGAGATGGCCGAAAAAGCGCAGCCGGACGTGGTTATGACCGACATCAGAATGCCCTATATGGACGGACTTTCTCTGAGCAGAAAACTGAAAGAGCTTTATCCGAATATCAGAATTATAATTTTTTCAGGGTTCGATGATTTTGAATATGCCAGAGAGGCCATTCAGATAGAGGTGGAGGCATATGTGCTGAAGCCGATTAACTCAAGTGAGCTTAAAAAGATTTTTGAGAACGTCAAGGAAGATATTGATAAAGAGAGGGATGAAAAACAGAACATAGACAAACTGCAGAAATACTATATGGAGAGCCTTCCGGTCCTGCGGGAAAATTTTTACACGCTGCTGATAGAGGGCAGGGTTCCGGCTGACAGGATGGAGCAGTATTTTAAAGAATACCAGGTTCAGATGAGCGGACCGTATTATATTGTCACAGTGCTTCATGTGAGTGATCTTTCAGGAGAAATGGAGCCCTATTTGACTGCTGTTTCGGTAAAAAAACTGGCGGAGGAGCACGTGCGGGAAAAGTGGGACTGCAGAATATTCAGTTATCTGGGGGAGATTATTATTATCACACAGCTTTCTGAAAAGCGGGAGGTGACAGATTACACGGATTATATGGACAGATTCTGTAAAATGGCGCGCCGTGTATGCAGGGCGGAAGTGACGGCGGGGATCGGCCGCGTGTGTGATGAAATCAAAGATATTCCAATCTCCTATAAGGGGGCGGCGGATGCGGTCTCGTACAGAGTGATCCTCGGGAATACAAGGGCGATCAATATTACGGAAGTGAATCCGAAGAATGCGGATGAGTCATGGGAAGAACGCGCTGTCCGGCAGCTTTTTAAGATGATCAGGACAGGGGACCGGCAGTCTCTGGAAAAGGCGGTCTCCGAATGTGTCCGGAAGCTTTTCGGCAGGGAAACTTCTCTGCAGAAATACCGGCTGCTGATCATGGAGATTATAACGGAGCTCTTTCGTTTTGGCAGCGACAATCAGTTAAAGACGGAGCAGATCTTCGGGCAAAACGAGGATGTGTACGGCGAGATAATGCGCATGGAATCTGTCGAAGCAGTGCAGACCTGGCTTATGGCAGTGAGCGCCAGGATGCAGGACATGATACTTGCAGACCGGACGAATACAACGAAATCATTTGTAAAAAGAGCGGCAGAGTATGTAAAAGAGCATTATTCGGATCAGGAACTGTCCGTAGAGGTGGTATGCAAAGCGCTTGGAGTCAGCACATCTTACTTTTCGACAGTATTTAAGAAAGAGACGGGAAAGACATTTGTAAAATATCTTACCGAATTTCGGATGGAAAAAGCGGCGGAGCTTCTGCTGACAAAAGAGGAAAAAACGTATCTGATCGCCCAGAAAGCAGGTTACTCGGACCCGAATTATTTCAGCTATGTTTTCAAACGGCAGTTTGGGGTCCCGCCGTCGAAGTACCGGAGCTGGATATTAAAAAAGAAAAACGGGGCCTGAACAGCGCGCTCTGGAAAATCCGGCAAAAGGCTTTTGCACCATAAAACAAAGTTTATAAAAGAAGGAGGCAAAAATCGGTATTAACCGACAGCCTCCTTTTTTTAATCGTCGATGTCGTCGTCCCAGCCGTTATCGTCATCATTATCATCATCGCTGCCGTCATCCCCGTAGCTGCTGTCTCCGTAGCTGCCGTCCCCGTAACTGCTGTCTCCGCCGCTGGGGGAACCGGCGCTGTCATCGTCGTACAGGTCGTCGGAAGCGTCGTCGCCGTAGCCGGAATCATTTGCGGCAGGCTGCACGGGTTCCGGTTCCGCGGACGGTTCCGGCGCGGGCACAGGTTCGGGCTCAGGGATGGGGATCGTGATGCTCTGCGGCTCATCCAGGACGTCAGTTTCTATCGTCCCCACACTGACATTGATTGTGAGGTCATATTGCTTTAAATGCTCATTGAGCTCGTCGATAAGATCTTTTTCAAGGCTTTCCGCCCACTCGGCGTTCTGAGAGCTGACGAGAAGGGCGACCTGACCGCCGTCGCCGAGGAAGCCGAGATTGATCGCGCGGTCGGTGAGCTCGTCGGTGACAGTATACTTGTCTTTTCCGTCGTATTTGTAGCCGTCGATCAGAGTTTCACCGTCCTCGTTTATCCCGTCAAGATCAAGCACCCTGCCGGAACGGCTCAGCGTCATCTCGACGTCAGGATTGATCTGCATCTGTAATGTGCCGTAGGGAAGGAAGAAATATTGATATTCATATACCCCGAATACGGCGACGCAGATGCAGGCTGCCAGGCCGGCGGCAAAACGCATGATACGGGCTGCCTGTTTCTTTCTGTCTTCCGGATATTTCAAGGGGAAAGCTTTTTCAACAACGTCTCCAATCTGATATCCCGCATTGGCAGCCTTGATGAAACGGCCTTCATTATCCAGAAGGACAGCGTAGGCGGTATGCACTTCCATTACTAAATACGTCGTGTTTTCTTTCATATTCGGCTCCGTTTCTATAATAATCAGCAGTGTTTATAAGGTCTCGGACAGATGATAAAGATGACCGCGTATGATCTCGAATCCGTTGGTAAACGCAAGCAGGACTGCGATCAGATATCTGCGATGGCGTTCCAGCGTTTTCCTGTCAACGCCGGAGAGGCTTGAAAGCGCTGCGATAGGAAGCTTTTTTGTCTGGACGAGCTCGTCCAGATGCTCCGGATGGTTCCGGGCCGCTGCCAGCACTTTCTGGCACGCCCTGAGTGTGCGCTCCTGCCGCGGGCAGTTATCCGCCACATCGGAAAATGAGATGCCGAATCCTTCCAGGCATTGTTCAAATTCCGTGATCTCTTCCTTCGCAGCGCTTCTGCGGTGCGAGGCCTCTATCGCATTTGTCGGATCCTCCAGGTGGTCGATCTTGAGCGCATCCTCGTCTCCATCCTGTATCGGCTCGTGGAGAGAGACTACCTTCGCATGCTTCTTTTCACGGCGGTAATGGTCGATCAGCCGGTTCCGGATTCCGCGCGAAGCATATGCGAGAAACGCGCCCCGGTGCTTTTCATATCCGAGAATAGCCTCGTAGAATGCGAGAAGCACGATGCTGAGTTCTTCATCCTGTCCTTCTACGGGCGCCCTGTGAAGAAATTTTGCCGCTTCAGCACGAATAAAGCCCATATATTGGCGGATCAGCGCGTCCGCAGCTTCAGGATCCGTCTTTGCCGCATATACCTGTTCTGTCAATTCATGCCCACCGCTCATAAACATTATCCTCCTGATAGTAGAATACGTAAGAAATATCGTATTATCGGGGTCTGAGTGCAAATTTTTATCAGTATATTAAAAAAACGTTAAAACAATATTTAATACACGTAAAAACAATGTAAAATCAGTTCGGAGCGAAGGAAAAGGGAGAAATCCTTTCCTTATATAAAGAAATAAAGAGCAGAAGATCAGAAAAAAGAAAATAAAAAAATATTTGCCGCGACCCCGTTTTCAGGAAAATTCTCCCGTATCCTACAGCATAAACAAAACAAACACAGATAAAATCAAAGGAGTGAATGAATTATGACGAAGAAAACATTAATCACCACATTAGCAGCAGCATTGACACTTTCTCTTTTTGCAGGAGTGATGACAGGATGCGGAAGCCGCAGCGCACAGGGAAATGTGAACCCGGTGCAGGAAGCAGTGCAGGAGCAGGCGGAAGGCGGAGTGATCGCCGTCAAGGTCAATCCTGAGATCGCAGTATTCTACGACGAGAAAGGCATGGTAACAAAAATTGAGGGACGCAATGACGACGGCAAAACGATTGCATCTGATTACAAAGAGTATGAAGGAAAAGAGTGCCGACAGGTAATCTGCGATCTGGTTGCGAAGATCGACGGGGCGGGATATCTCGTGGAAGAAGTTGAGGGAGAAGGCAGAAAGATCACTCTCGAGATTGAGGCGGGTTCCATGCTTCCGAGCGAAAATTTCCTCAGCAATATCGTAGCGGGAATCCAGGAGTACACGGGAAGCAAAAATTTGAATGCGCCGATCGCGGTGGACGGTGAGAGCAATTACGGATGGACGAATTACGGGGATACGGATTACGGCCCGGACAACGATGGCGTGACAGATTACAATGACACAGACTACGGTCCGAACAACGACGGTGTGACGGACTATGACGACACAGACTACGGTCCGAACAACGACGGTGTAACGGACTATGACGACACAGATTACGGCCCGAACAATGACGGCGTGACAGATTACGATGATACAGACTACGGTCCGAACAACGACGGCGTGACAGATTACGACGATACAGACTACGGTCCGTACAATGACGGTGTGACGGATTACAGCGCGCCCGCTCCGGCTCCTGCACCGGCTCCTTCAGCTCCGGTTTACAGCGGCGACTCAGGATATGACGACGGGGATTCGGGCTATGACGATGGAAATTCAGGCTATGGCGACGGGGATTCGGGCTATGATGACGGCGACTCAGGCTATGATGATTGAGAAAGCGCCGGTCTCTTTCCGGCATGAGCTGAAACACCTGATTACCCGAGGGGAAGACAGAGTCCTCTCGGAACGGCTGGGCAGGCTGTTCGAGCATGACAGCCATGCGGGACCGGAAGGTGTGTATCAGGTGAACAGCCTTTATTTTGACACACCGGAGGACAAAGCACTGACGGAGAAGGCAGCCGGAGTGAGCGGGAGGGAGAAGTTCAGGCTGAGGTATTACGGGAATGATCCTTCTTTCCTCCGGCTGGAGAAAAAGATCAAGAAAGGCGGGCTGTGTGCGAAGCGCAGCGCCCGCCTTACTGCAGGGCAGGCAGAGCTTCTCCTGGAAGGCAGGATTGATTTCCTGCTCGGGAGCGGCGATCCTCTGCTGATCGAGCTGTACAGCAAGATGAAAGGGGAACTGCTGAGGCCGCGGACGATTGTGACGTACGAGAGAGAAGCGTTCATTTATCCTCCCGGGAATGTGCGGGTGACGCTGGACAGGAATCTGCGCACCGGGATCCGCAGTACGGAGTTCCTTGACCTGGAGAACCGGACTGTGACGGCCGCGCAGGATACGGTCCTCGAAGTGAAGTATGACGCTTTTCTTCCGGACATCGTGCGGATGGCGGTGCAGACGCCGGACCGAAGGACGGGAGCCTATTCCAAATATGCAGCGTGCAGGAGATATGAATAGCGCATGCCGTGAAGTCGCCTGTCAGGACGCATCGGCTGCGGAAAATACATGATAACAGAAAAGGTGGAAGTTTTATGACGTTTCAGGATATATTTAAATCCGGTTTCCTTGAAAATGTAAATGCGATCTCAGTCCTGGATATGGCGCTGGCGCTCATTCTGGCTTTTGCGCTGGGACTGTTTATTTTTTTCATATATAAAAAAAGTTACTGCGGGCTGATGTACTCGGCTGCGTTCGGCGCCACGCTGGTGGCGCTCACTTTGATCACGACGCTCCTGATCCTGGCAGTGACGAGCAATATCGTACTCTCCCTCGGTATGGTCGGCGCCCTGTCCATCGTGAGATTCAGGACCGCCATCAAGGAGCCGATGGATATTGCATTCCTGTTCTGGAGCATTGCGGCGGGGATCGTGCTTGCAGCCGGGTTTATCCCGCTCGCTGTGTTCGGAAGCCTCTTTATCGGACTGGTGCTCCTGATCTTTTCGGGGAGAAAGAATGTGGAGCGCCCGTACATCCTTGTCGTCCGCTGCGGGACGGAAGAGCAGGAAAAAGAGGTGCGCGAATATGTAAAAGCACAGGTGAAAGCGCTCTCGCTGAAGAGCAAGAGCGTATCGCCGGGCTGCATTGAGCTGAACTATGAAGTGCGTTTCCCGGAAGGGGAGTCGGGATTCGTAAATGCGCTCTCCGAGATGGACGGCGTGACGCACACGGTACTTGTTTCATATAACGGAGATTACATGGGGTAGCAGAAGATGCTGAAGCACAGACATATTGACAAAATCTGTATCGCGGTGATCCTGCTGGCATGCATCCTGACAGCCGGGTTCATGAACGGCGGGAAGCTCGGGATCCGGCCGTCCTCCTCGGATCCCGAATATGCCTCGCGGATCTTTGACGGCAGCCGGGTGCACACGGTGGATATCAGGATCGGGGACTGGGAAGGATTCCTTGAGAATGCATCGGAGGAAGAATATTCCGAGTGTGACGTGGAGATCGACGGGGAGGTGTTTCCCTCCGTCGGGCTGCGCGCGAAAGGAAACAATTCTCTGCGGCTCGTGGAAGAGTTCGGACTGAACAGGTACAGCCTGAAACTGGAATTTGACCACTTTCAGGACGGCAGCACTTATTATGGGCTGGATAAGCTGTCGCTCGACTCCTCCTATCAGGACAACAGCTGTCTCAAGAATTATCTCGCCTATGACATGATGGGATATATGGGAGTCCCGGCGCCTCTTACCAGTTATGTGTGGGTCACTGTGAACGGGGAGGACTGGGGGCTCTTCCTGGCGGTGGAGGAACCGGAGGAGGCGTTCGCGCGCAGGAATTACGGCGCTGGCCACGGACAGCTCTATAAGCCGGACTACCGGTCACTGGAGGCGGAGAACAGCGATGTGGCTTTGAAATATACGTCGGACGATCCTGCGGACTATGATAATATTTTCCGAAATGCGAAGTTCGATATTGGAAGCGGGGATCAGGAACGGCTGATCCGGGCGCTGAAGATCCTCTCCGAGGGAGAGAACCTGGAAGAGGCGGTGAATGTGGATGAGGTGCTCAGGTATTTTACAGTACAGGTATTTACAGTCAATCTGGACAGTTATCTCGGGAGGACCGGGCACAATTACTTCCTCTATGAAGAAGACGGGATCCTCAGCATCCTTCCGTGGGACTATAATCTTGCCTTTGCGACATATTCTCTCGGGATGCCGGATCCGGTCAACGATGCGGAGCTGTATGTAAACTATCCGATCGATACTCCGGCGTCGGGGGAGATCATGAGAAACCGTCCGCTCTATCACAATCTCATGAAGAACGATGAATATTTTGCAAAGTACCATGAATATTTCGATCAGTTTATCGAGGGATATTTTGAGAGCGGCTTGTTTGAGAAAAAGGCTGCGGAGACGGCGAAGATGATCGCGCCGTATGTGAAGAAGGATCCCACCGCATTCTGTTCCTACGAGGATTATCTCACCGCGGTCCGGACGATCACGGACTTCTGTCTCCTGCGCGCTGAGAGCGTCAGAGGGCAGCTGTCGGGAGAGATCCCCTCTACGATCCGAGGGCAGCAGGAAGATACAGAGAGCCGGGTGGACGCGTCTGACGTCTGGCTGCCGGATATGGGCGAGATTGCGGATCTCAGGGACTAGGTAAAGAGCGGCAGCGGGGACGGAGAGTGCGAAGCCGTCAGCGCTCATACGCAATCCCTTTCTGCCGGAAGAACTTTTCCACCATCTCGTCCCAGGCATGCTCCAGCGTCCTGTCCATAGTAAATGTTTGAAACGAACTTCCCGTCACACAGGTAAGAGAACTGCCGTCATAACGGATGTTCAGATAGAGCCCCTGCACCTGATCAGGATCAGCGGAGAGACCATTCTGCTCGATGAGACGGGCAATGTTCTTATGCGAGAGGCTGAAGACGAATCGAAAGCTTAAGGGAGCGCGCTTTCCTCTTATGAGTGCAAAGCAGTGCTCCCTTATGTTTTTCCAATAGGAATATTCGGGAAGCTCCGCGCCTGTGTCGAAGAAATCTTTCTGTATAAAGCCGTCGATCGTAAATGTGCTGAATGTCACGATCTCGCCTTCGATAAGACAGAAGCTGTCGAAGGTGTCCTTCAGCAGAAGATGGGATGTAAAATCTTTGATTCCGGTTAATGTCAATGCGATCATTCTTTTTTCCCTCCATGTCATAATATCATACCATAAAAGAGGCCTGAGGTGTGCGGGAAAATACCGCCGGCATTGACTTTTACGGGTAAAAAAAGTATTATTAAAACGTACGGCGGATAACTATATCCAGCGTAGGACAATATGGAACAACACATGATATTGACAGAAGGTTTCGGATAAATTTATGAAAAGAATAAACAAAAAGGAAAAAAGACTTATATTGATCGGCGTCTGCGCGGCGGTTCTCATACTGCTTGTGATCCTTGCGGCATGGGGGATCCGGCAGCTGATAACCCCGAAGGCCGATACAGAGCAGGGACTGGCCTATATCCGGGCGGCTGAGTCAGAAGATATCGAAATGATTGAACAGAAGATCAGCCAGCTGGAGAGACAGGACGGAGGCGAAGACAGCCGCAGCTTCAAGGAAAAGTTCGCAAGCTCGATCGTGATGGGAGATTCCATCGCGGAGGGTTTTTCGGAGTATGATGTGCTCAATGCGTCCAGCGTGGTATCGAAGATCGGCGTGCATCTGTACGAGATGGAAGAGCAGGTACAGCAGGCAAAGGACCTGAATCCTCAGGTCATCTTCCTTGCCCTGGGGATGAATGACGTCATTGCGACGGCCGGGGATACCGGGCAGTTCCTGGAGCAGTACGAAGCGCTCATCGCGCAGCTCAGGGAGGCGGCGCCGGATGCGCATATCTATGTCAATTCTATTTTCCCGGTGCGGGACAGCGCTGTCGAGAAGGAGCCTGAGCTGGCGGCGATCTCAGAGTACAATGCAGTGCTGAAGCAGATGTGCGACGATATGCAGATTGGATTTATTGACAATACGGAGCTCGTGCAGGAGCAGTATTACGAAGAGGACGGAGTGCATTTTAAAGCGGAGTTCTATCCGCTGTGGGCAGAACGCATGGCGGAGGTGGCGGCATTATGACAGAGAATATGCAGGAGAATGTACGGACGAATATACGGACGAAGAGAATGACGGCGCCGCAGATCATGAAATATATTATCGTGGCGGTGATCCTTGCGTATATCGCAGTCCTCATGGCATATGCGAGCGGGAGCAGCAGGCCCTTTGAAGAGGTCGAGGCGGCGCTGAGCAGCGCGCTGGACGGCTCGGGGCTTAAGAAGATGGACTCTCAGATGCTGAAGAGAAACTTCGGGCTGAACAGCGCGGACTATGCCGGCGTGATGTATTATGCCTCAGAGTCGAGCATGTCAGCGGAGGAGGTCCTGCTGATCAGAGTGTCCGGCGACAGCCAGGTACAGGAGGTGGCGGATGCGGTCAGCGAGCGCATCTCGTCGAGGAAAAACGCATTCGACGGCTATGCGCCGGAGCAGGTAAAGCTTCTGGAGGACGCGCAGCAGAGCGTGCGGGGAAGATATGTCTTTTTCGCCGTATCGCCGGATGCGGAAGAATACAGAGCCGTGTTTGACGGCAGCCTGTAAAAAGGGAGAGGAAAGTAAGGGATGGTATTTAGCAGTATTACGTTTTTGTTTTTATTTCTGCCGATCGTGCTGGCAGTATACTATATCGTTCCGGAGAAGGCGAAGAATATCATTCTTCTGATCGCCAGTATCCTGTTCTATGCGTGGGGAGAGCCGGTGTATGTCATTCTCATGATACTCTCCATCCTTCTGAATTATTTCTGCGGACAGGATATCGAAGGAAAATCAGACGACCCTGTGAAGGCGAAGCGGAGCGTCGTTTTTGCGGTCGTCGTCAATGTACTGATACTTATGTTTTTTAAATATTACGGATTCCTGCTGGATATGCTGAACAGCGTGCTGCCGGCGGCAATTCCCTACAGGGAGCTGCCGCTGCCGGTCGGAATCTCGTTCTACACATTCCAGAGCCTGTCCTATGTTCTGGATGTTTACTGGAAAAAGGTAAGAACGCAGAAAAATATTCTGTATTTTGCCCTTTATATCAGCATGTTCCCGCAGCTGATCGCAGGTCCGATCGTCAGGTACATCGATATTGAAAGGCAGCTTGTAAAACGTCAGATCTCGATCTCGAAGCTGGGACAGGGCGCGATGTTTTTTATCCGGGGGCTTGCAAAGAAGGTGATCCTGGCGAATACGGCGGGAGAGATCTTTGAGCAGATCTCGGCCATGCCTGCGGGCAACCTGTCCGTGCTTATGGCGTGGCTGGGCTGCTTTTCGTATGCGTTCCAGATCTATTTTGATTTCAGCGGATATTCTGACATGGCGGTCGGGCTCGGAAAGATGTTCGGCTTTGAGTTCAGGAAGAACTTTGACTACCCGTATATTTCCAAGAGCATCACTGAGTTCTGGAGAAGATGGCATATCTCACTGAGCACCTGGTTCAGAGAGTATGTCTACATACCGCTCGGCGGAAACCGCTGTTCTGCGGTGCGCAATATCGTGAACCTGATGATTGTCTGGACGCTGACCGGTATGTGGCACGGAGCGGCGTGGAACTTTATTGCGTGGGGCGTCTACTACGGAGTTCTGCTTGTCCTGGAGAAGTACGTGTGGGGAGTGTCGCTGGACGACGCGCCCGGGGCGGTGAGACACATCTATTCGCTGGTCTTCGTGATGATCGGATGGGTGTTCTTCTTCAGCCCGAGCATCGGGTATGCGCTCCGCTATCTTGCGGCGATGTTCGGCGGCGGAGCGGGGCTTGCGGATTCCGGCGCATGGTTTATCCTGCTGACGCACTGGCTTTTGTATCTGCTGGCGGTGCTGGGCTCCACCCGGATCGGCTATGCGCTGGTCAACGGCGCGATCGGCGTATTTGCAGATGGGCGCCCGAGGATGATTGCGGCAGGCGTTATCTATACAGGAATGTTTTTCATTTCCGTGGCGTTCCTCGTGACAGAGACATTCAATCCGTTTTTGTATTTTAGATTTTAGGTGGACATATGGACAACAGGAAGAAAAGTAAGAGGCGTATCGAGCGCCTTATCGGAGGAATATTTATACTGTGCCTGTTCGGCGTGATGCTTGTGAATCTGATCATCCCCGACAGGGAGATGTCGGAGGAAGAGAACCGTATGCTGGCGTCCAAGCCGAAGCTGACGTTCTCCACCCTTGCAAACGGCGATTTTATGGAGCAGTATGAGGAATATCTGAGCGATCAGTTCGCGGGGCGCGATCTCTGGCACAGGCTGAAGGTGGCTCTGGACCGGTTTGGCGGAAGCCGGATGGAGAACGGGATCTATATCGGGAAGGACGGGCAGCTCCTTCAGGATATCCAGGTTCCGGATCAGGAGCATCTCTCGGAAAACCTGGATGCGATCAAGGATTTTACAGAGACCTATCAGGATATTCCCGTGACGATGATCCTTGTGCCGGATGCGGCATGTGTCCTGAGCGACCGGCTGCCGTGGCTGGCGTCTGTGGAAGATCAGAACCAGATGATCAGCATGGCGCAACAGTCGCTGGGAGATTCCGTGACATGGGTCGACGCCGCGTCTGCATTGAATAAGCATAAGCGGGAAAAGATATATTATCTGACAGACCATCACTGGACGTCGCTCGGCGCGTTTTATACCTTCCAGGAGGCGGCGCCGGCATTGGGAATTGAGGAAGATGTGTCGGATAAATTCCTCTCCTACACCGTGTCAGACAGCTTCAACGGAGTGCTTGCCTCCGAGAGCGGGGCATGTCTCGGGACAGAAGAAAAGATTGACATCTATGTGCCGAGGGAAGGGGATGACGATGTGATCGTCAACTATGTCAATGAATCCAGGAGAACGACCTCCCTTTATGATTCCTCCAAGCTGGAGACGAAAGATCAGTATGGCGTCTTTCTGGGAGGGAATACCTCACTGATTGATATAAGGACCGTGTCCACAAGCCAGAAACGGCTTCTTGTGGTGAAGGATTCGTTCGCGAACAGCTTCATCCCGTTCCTGGCGCCGTACTACAGGGAGATCGTTGTGGTCGATCCGAGATATTACAGCGGGACGATCGAGGACATTATGGATGCCTACCGGATTACGGACGCCCTGTTCCTGTACAGCGGAAACAGCTTTTTCACAGACAACAGTATAAGCGGAGTGTTTACAGGTGAGTAATCGGATCAGAGAAGAATTTTTGCAGAAGAAGGAGCCGGTAAGGCTGAATAAGTACTTGAGCGAGGCGGGGGTCTGCTCCAGGAGGGAGGCAGACCGCCTCATTGAAAGCGGGAGAGTGACTGTGGACGGCCAGCGCGCTCAGACAGGGATGCGCATCACGCCGGGACAGGTCGTAAAGGTCGGCAGGAAGACAGTCTCAAAGCAGGACGAGATGATCGTCCTCGCAGTGAACAAGCCGAGGGGGATCGTCTGTACGGAAGAGAGCAGAGAGAGGAACAGCATCGTTCGTTTTCTTAACTATCCCGTGCGTGTGACCTATATCGGGAGGCTGGACAAGGATTCGAGAGGCCTGCTCCTTATGACGAACAACGGCGATATCATCAATAAGATGATGCGCGCGGCCAATTACCATGAAAAAGAATATAAAGTGACGGTGGATAAAGAGATCACTCCGGAGTTCATCAGCAGGATGGCTTCCGGTGTCCCGATCTTAGATACTGTGACCCGCCCGTGCAGGGTGGAGAAGATCGGGAAATATACATTTTCCATCATTCTGACCCAGGGGCTGAACAGGCAGATCCGCCGGATGTGCGAGGCGCTGGGATATCAGGTGAGAGACCTGGTGCGGGTGCGCGTCATGAATATCAGGCTTGGAAGCCTGAAGGAGGGGCAGTACAGAAAAGTGACGGATGAAGAACTGGAGGAGCTCTATGAGATGCTCGAGGATTCATCGAATGAGACGGCGGGAGGACGAAATGGAAGATAAGAAGAAACGGATGCGGGAGCTGGTGGAGCTGCTGAACAGGGCCCGCAGGGCATATGAACAGGAAAATACAGAGATCATGAGCAACTATGAATATGATCAGCTGTATGATGAGCTTCAGGGGCTGGAACAGGAGCTGGGTACGACTCTTGCTTCCAGCCCTACGATTCATGTGGGGTATGAGGTGCTCAGCGAGCTGCCGAAGGAGCGGCACGAGCGCCCGATGCTTTCCCTGGACAAGACGAAGGATGTGGGGCGCCTGAGAGAGTTCCTCGGAGACCAGAAGGCGGTGATCTCCTGGAAGCTGGATGGGCTTACGATTGTGCTTACGTACCGGAACGGCGAGCTTGAAAAAGCGGTGACAAGGGGGAACGGTGAAGTAGGCGAGGTCATCACGAGCAATGCGAGGGTGTTTCGGAACCTTCCGCTTCGGATCCCTTTTACAGGAGAGCTTGTCCTGCGCGGGGAGGCGGTCATCGGGTACAAGGACTTTGAGAAAATCAATGATGAGATCGAGGACGTGGACGCCAGGTATAAGAACCCGAGGAACCTGTGCAGCGGCTCTGTGCGCCAGCTCAACAGTGAGATCACAGCACAGAGAAACGTACGGTTTTATGCCTTCACCCTGGTGAGGGCTGACGGCGTTGATTTACACAATTCCAGGCTGTATCAGATGGACTGGCTTAGCAGCCAGGGCTTCGATGTGGTGGAGCACCATCCGGTGACCGCGGAGACGATCGAGGGTGAGGTGAAGTGGTTTGCGGACCACATTGAGAAGAACGATATCCCGTCGGACGGGCTCGTGCTTGTCTATGACGACATTGCATACGGCGAGTCGCTGGGAACTACGGCGAAGTTCCCGAGAGATTCTTTTGCCTTCAAGTGGGCTGACGAGATCCGTGAGACTACACTTCTTGAGATCGAGTGGAGCCCGTCGAGAACCGGGCTGATCAACCCGGTCGCGGTCTTCGAGCCGGTAGAACTGGAGGGTACGACAGTGAGCCGTGCCAGCGTCCACAATATCAGTATCATGGAAGAGCTGGAGCTTGGCGTGGGCGACCGCATTCAGGTGTACAAGGCGAACATGATCATCCCGCAGATCGCGGAGAACCTGACGCGGAGCGGCGTCAGGGATATCCCCAG
>CALWQS010000028.1 GCA_944383745.1 uncultured Mediterraneibacter sp.
TTTTATTTGCAACCCTGCGAAAAATCAAGGTAAAACGTAACTTTTACAACAAAAAACGAAGGTAGTTTTGACACTACCAAAATTAAGATGGAGGGAAGAATAATGTCTGAGTGTAGAATGTGCGGATGTGAATTTGATGTTTCAGAGGCAAGAAGAAGTATTGGACAGAAATACGGTGCCGGCGTATACAACGACTATTATCCAGACGGCGATGTATGTAGAGAATAGCTGACCTTCCACCTAATTTCACCTCTCCTGCTAATCACCTGCAAAGGAGAGCCTGAAAGATATTTTGTATTTGAAATATACCGAGATTACAAGGTACAATAAAATGATCAGTTATCATAGGAGGAGGGAACGTAATTGAGCAACAATAAACGAAGAAGGAAAAAGAAAAAAGGTACAGCTGCTGTGGTGGCAGCGCTTCTTGCCGTTCTGTGCGCTGTTTTGTGCATTGCCGTTTTTTTGATGTACCAGTGGGAAAAAGAAAATGAGCGGCCGGAGGAAAAGCAGGAAGAGATAAAACCGGAGGAACAGGAAGAAGAAAAAACGGAGCCTCAGGAAGAAGTGCTGACAGAGGAGGAAAAGCTGCAGAACCGGATCAATGAAATTATCAGCGGCATGACGCTGGAAGAAAAGGCAGCTCAGCTGTTCATGATCACGCCGGAGGCTCTGACAGGGATGGATCCGGTTACCGCTGCCGGGGAGACAACACGAAAAGCCCTGGAAGAGTATCCGGTTGGCGGAATTATTTACTTTAGGAAGAATCTGGTGAACCCGGAGCAGGTTCGGACTATGACGGCTAATATCCAAACCTATGCAATGGAACGGACCGGGCTGCCGCTTCTTTTGTCAGTCGATGAAGAAGGCGGCTCAGTTACACGTTTTGGCAATAATCCGGGCTTTGACTTCGATGCCTCGGCGGATATGAAGGCTATCGGGGAATCAGGAGACCCGCAGCAGGCCTATGAGCTGGGAGAACGTCTCGGAAGCTTCCTGTACGATCTCGGCATCAATATGGACAATGCGCCGGACGCAGACGTGCTGAGCAATCCGCAGAATACCGTGGTCAGGGACCGGTCTTTCGGATCGGACTGCGAAGTGGTTTCTGAAATGGCGCTGGCAGAGCTGAGAGGCCTGGAGAGCCAGGGCGTTATAGGTATGCTGAAGCATTTTTCGGGACATGGGGCTACTGCAGGCGATACTCACGAGGGATATGCTTATACGGATGCTTCGCTGGAAGAGATGATGGCAAATGAGCTGGTGCCCTTTGCAGACGGTATCGAAGCGGGGGTAGACGTGATTATGGTCGGGCATATTTCCTGCCCTAAGGTGACGGGGGATGATCTTCCGGCATCCCTTTCGGAGAAAATGACAACGCAGATTCTCCGTCAGGAGATGGGATATGACGGATTTCTGATTACAGACGCCATGAATATGGGCGCAGTTTCCGAAAATTATTCTTCCTCAGAAGCAGCGGTGGCGGCGATCCGCGCAGGGATTGATATGATCCTTATGCCCCAGGATTTCCAACAGGCTTATGAAGGAATCCTGAATGCCGTGGAAAGCGGCGAGCTTACAGAGGAAAGGATTGATGAATCCCTGCGCCGGATAACAGCACTGAAACTGAAGATCAGCGGGGAGTCAGTGAACTGACCGCGTTATGATCTCAGCATACAGATTCGGTTACAGAATATCAATGTATTCTCCCGCCAGCGCCTTATTCATGCTCCGCACCGCACAGAACTTGCCGCACATGCTGCAGGTATCGCTGTGGTCGTCCTCCGGGCTTCTGCTGTCGCGGATAGCTTTTGCCGTCTCCGGATCCAGGGCGCACTCAAACTGCGCATCCCAGTCCAGGTTCCGCCTTGCGTCCGCCATGCGGTCGTCGATCTCCCGGGCTCCGGGGATTCCTTTGGCGATGTCCGCCGCGTGGGCCGCAATTTTGGAGGCGATAATCCCCTGTTTTACATCCTCTACATTGGGAAGTGCCAGATGCTCTGCCGGCGTTACATAGCAGAGGAATGCGGCTCCGCTCATCGCCGCGACAGCGCCGCCGATAGCAGCGGTGATGTGGTCATATCCGGGCGCGATGTCTGTCACGAGAGGACCGAGCACATAGAACGGCGCGCCCATGCAGATGCTCTTCTGGATCTCCATGTTCGCGGCAACCTGATCCAGCGGGACATGGCCGGGACCTTCCACCATGACCTGGACATTGTGGTCCCAGGCGCGCTTCGTCAATTCCCCGAGGCGGACGAGCTCTTCAATCTGGCAGACGTCTGTGGCGTCTGCCAGGCAGCCGGGACGGCAGGCGTCTCCCAGGGAGATCGTAACGTCATATTCCTCGCAGATGTCGAGGATCTCGTCAAAGTATTCGTAGAACGGATTTTCCTCGCCGGTCATGCTCATCCAGGCAAAGACGAGGCTTCCTCCGCGGCTTACAATGTTCATTTTCCTTTTGTGCTTTTTGATCTGTTCAATGGTCTTTCGCGTGATGCCGCAGTGCAGCGTCACAAAGTCCACGCCGTCCTCCGCGTGCAGGCGGACAACGTCGATGAAGTCCCTGGCGGTTAGCGTGGCGAGATCTCTCTGGTAGTGGATCACGCTGTCATAGACCGGCACCGTTCCGATCATGACCGGACATTCTTTCGTCAGCTTCTGACGGAAAGGCTGTGTGTTCCCGTGGCTGGAGAGATCCATGATCGCCTCAGCTCCGAGATCGACGGCGCTCATTACCTTCTGCATCTCGATGTCATAGTCTTTACAGTCTCTTGAGACGCCGAGATTGACGTTGATTTTTGTGCGGAGCATGCTGCCGACGCCCTCCGGATCCAGGCAGGTGTGGCGCTTGTTGGCGCAGATCGCCACCTTTCCTTCTGCCACGAGCTGCATCATCCTTTCGACCGGCATATGTTCCTTCTCAGCCACAATTCTGATCTGCTCGGTTACAATGCCCCTGCGGGCCGCGTCCATCTGTGTTGTGTAGTTTTCCATCTGTGGTACCTCCATTTCTTATGGTAATCGTCAGGTCTGCAGGATGTCTGCAGACGGATTTTTGTATAGCGGCAGAAAGTGGTGCCCCCAGCCGGCCGCTTTACTTTGAACAGAAAACAGAAGAAATAAGATGGAAAATCCAGGTAAGAAAAAGAGATGCGCGGGGCACATCTCTTCATTCGTTCAATATCGCTCCCTACGTTGGCATTATCCAAATCAGGTTGCGGGTCGAGACAGTACAGCCTCCTCTCAGCCGGCTTATGCCAGCTCCCCGTGATGATCTTAAGTTTTCCGGTTCATACTGATTATAGAACGTTCACACAGTGTTGTAAAGACGGCATTGCCGTTCTGCGGCAAACATGTTATAGTATCTATAAGTGTTGTATTTTTAAACAAAGAATCTATAAAGAAAGCAGTAGGAGTGGTAAAAATGTATCAGGAAGAGTATAAGCGCTGGCTGGAATCAGATCTTGAAGATGCAGATCTGCACCCGGAATTAGCAAAGATCGAAGGAAATGAGGAAGAAATCAAGGATCGTTTCGCAGTGGCACTGAAGTTCGGGACCGCAGGACTGCGCGGCGTGCTCGGAGCGGGAACCAACCGCATGAATATTTATGTTGTGCGCCAGGCGACGCAGGGACTTGCCAACTGGGTTAAGACGCAGGGCGGCACACAGACAGTTGCTATCAGCTATGACAGCCGTCTCAAGAGCGACGTGTTCGCGAAGACAGCGGCGGGCGTTCTGGCGGCAAACGGGATCAAGGTAAGAATTTATGACGCGCTGATGCCTGTGCCGGCACTTTCCTTTGCAACCCGCTATTATAACTGCAACGCGGGGATCATGGTGACGGCGTCGCACAATCCGGCAAAATATAACGGATATAAGGCGTACGGACCGGACGGATGCCAGATGACTGACGACGCTGCGGCGATCGTATATGAAGAGATCCAGAAGACGGATGTCCTGACCGGAGCAAAATATATTTCCTTTGCACAGGGTGTTGAGGACGGTCTGATCCGCTTCGTGGGAGACGACTGCAAGAGGGCGCTCTATGACGCGATCGAGTCAAGGCAGGTTCGCCCGGGCCTCTGCAGAACTGCGGGACTTAAGCTGGTGTACAGCCCGCTGAATGGCTCAGGACTTGTACCGGTGACACAGGTGCTCAAGGACATTGGCATTACAGATATCACGATTGTTCCGGATCAGGAGTATCCGAACGGCTACTTTACTACCTGCAGCTATCCGAACCCGGAGATCTTCGAGGCTCTGGAGCAGGGGCTTAACCTGGCGAAGGAGACCGGAGCTGACCTGATGCTGGCTACTGACCCGGATGCGGACCGCGTGGGCATCGCGATGAAATGCCCGGACGGCTCCTATGAACTGGTGAGCGGCAATGAAGTCGGCGTTCTTCTTCTTGACTATATCTGCGCAGGACGCATTGAGAAAGGAACTATGCCGGAGAAGGCTGTGGCGGTGAAATCAATTGTATCCACACCTCTGGCAGATGCCGTTGCAGAGCACTACGGAGTAGAACTGAGAAGCGTCCTGACCGGATTTAAGTGGATTGGTGATCAGATCGCGCAGCTTGAGGCGGCAGGAGAGGTTGACCGCTTTATCTTCGGATTCGAGGAGAGCTACGGATACCTTGCAGGACCGTATGTGAGGGACAAGGACGCTGTGATCGGCTCCATGCTGATCTGCGAGATGGCGGCTTACTACAGAAGCATCGGAAGCTCGCTGAAGCAGAGGATGGAAGAGATCTACGCACAGTACGGACGTTATCTCAACAAGGTAGACAGCTTTGAGTTCCCGGGACTGAGCGGAATGGACAAGATGGCCGGCATCATGCAGAGCCTGCGTGAGAACCCTCTGACAGAGATTGCGGGATATAAGGTAACCTGCGTGACGGATTACATGAAGCCGGAGGAGACAGGACTTCCGTCAGCGAATGTCCTGATCTATAAGCTGGAGAATAACGAGACGGTTATTGTACGTCCGTCGGGGACAGAGCCGAAGATCAAGATTTACTACACGACGCTCGGCAAAGACCTGGCAGAGGCGCAGGCTGAGAAAGACAAGCTGGCAGAGGCTTTGAAGCCGGTTATGGCATAATAAAAATTATTGAAGAAAGATTTTCGGGACAGGGAAACCTGTCCCTTTTTGTATGGACAGATGCCATCCGGAAATATTTTCAGGACAGTGGAGCCGGGTGCAGACATTGAATTGTCAGCGCATTGGACAAGGTGCACAAATGTAATGGGAAAACAATTGAAATAAGAGCTTCTAAATGACGAAAGTGACAAAAATATATTTCTGACATGGAAAAAGTGGGAAAAAACGCATAAAAATGATAAAATAAAAATGCTGATTATACATATTGGATTGTTACCTTTTCAGGGCAAAACCGGATTTCAGAACGAAGATGCAGAAAAGCTGCTTGTAATTGTCTTTTTTACTGAAAGTCCGGCTTTTTTAAAAGGACATTTTGATATGTATAAAAGATCTGAGAGCCTTTATGTGTATCAGAGAGGACTCTTTGATTTGCGTCAGGAAGGAAGCTGTCAGAGCTTCTCCTGCATGCAGAAGTAACAGGTAAACCTATGATTCAAGAAAGGGGAATATTGTGAAGAAGAAAAAAGTAAGAAGCCTGGCACTCATTATGACGGCAGCCATGACGGCATCCACGTTCTTCGGAACAGGAATTCCGGTACAGGCAGCTGACGGGTGGATCGGCGACGGAGAGCTTGCTGAAAATAATACAGAAGCTCCCAGCCCGGATGAAGTGCTGCCTACCAAAAACCAGTACAGGTACCAGAAGGACGAGCTTGCAGCGTTCTGTCATTTCGGACCCAACACGTTTAATGAGATTGAGTGGGGCGAAAACTACGGAAACAAAACGCCGGATGAGATTTTTAAGCTGGAAAATGATTTCGATGCCGACAACTATGTAAAAGCGCTGAAAGACGCCGGATTTAAGAAGCTGATCGTTACGGCAAAGCATCACGACGGTTTCTGTATATGGGCAAGCGATTACACGGACTACGATGTGGCGGAGACAAGCTACAAGGACGGACAGGGAGATATCCTTGCGGAGATCTCGGCAGCGTGTACAAAGTATGACATGGACATGGGACTTTACCTGTCACCATGGGATATCCATGACGAGAGCTATGGATACTATGATCAGAACGGCAATCCGACGACAGCTGATAATGACTATCTGGACTACAATGAGTACTACAATAACCAGCTGATCGAGATCCTGGGCGGCGAAGAATACGGAAATGACGGACATTTCGTGGAAGTATGGATGGACGGCGCCAAGGGAAGCGGACAGGATGCCCAGGAATACGATTTCGTAAAATGGTTCGACACGATCCAGAAATACGAAGGCGAAGAGGCCGGATATGATTCCGACTGCATGCTTTTCGGCGCAGAGGCATATACGACGGTGCGCTGGATTGGAAATGAGAATGGCTATGCGGCAAAAAATACCTGGGCTAAATCCAAAGTAAATTATGAAAACAATACAATTAACAGCAATTCCTCAGGCGGTTATACAATCGGATTTGAAGATGGAAACCAGTGGACGGTTCCGGAGGCGGACGCGCGTATTACATCCGGATGGTTCTGGGGAACTACGAAGAATACGCCGAAGAGCATTAAGGATCTGGCATCCATGTATTTCGGCTCAATCGGAAACAATGCAACGCTCCTCCTGAACATCCCTCCGAATAACGAAGGAACTGTTGACCAGGCAATCCTCGACAGAGTAGATGAGTTTGGCGACAATATCAGGGAGACATTCAGCAACAATCTTGCGGCGGCAGAGGGAGCTTCCGTTTATGCGGATAATGTCCGCGGCAATGATACTGCATTCCGTCCGGGAAGCACTGTTGACGGCGACGACAGCACATACTGGACGACAGATGACGGCACAAATACCGGAACTCTTCTGATTGACCTTGGCGGAGTGAAGACATTTGACGTTGTCTCTGTGGAAGAAGCAATCCAGAACGGACAGCGCATTAATGAGTATTCTATCGAATACAGAAACAGCAATGGCCAGTGGAACACGCTTGACAGCGGAGAGACTATCGGCGCGAAGAGGCTGAGCAGATCCAGCGCGGTCAGAGGAGACCAGGTGAGAATTACAGTTTCCGTTCCGGAAGGCAAGGTTCCGATGATCAGTGAGGTCGGCGTTTATAAAGCAAGCGACGGATTCGAGCTGGCAGGCGCGGCTCCGGAAGGAATGGACGTGCTTGATATTTCTACGAACAGCTTCAGCTTCTCAAACGGCTGGACCAATGAGACCGGACCGAACTTTATCGGCGGTACGAACAAATGGGCGAATCCGGGAGCTTCCTTTACTCTTGAGTTTGAGGGAAGCAAGGTATATCTTCTCGGAACAAAAGACCCGAATCACGGTACAGCGGACATTTATATCGACGATACTTTCGTTGAGACGATCGACACCAATGCTTCGGCAAGGGCTCTGGGACAGATGATCTTCGAGTCAGATGACCTGGAGGACGGATCGCATACGCTTCGTCTTGAGGTAAAGAATAAAGCGATCGGTATCGAGTCAGCCTATGTCATCAATAACGGCGGCAAAGGAATGGTCGGACTGGAGTATGATTCTTATACAATGAATGAAGATACTCGTATGGACGTTAAACTGTTCCGTGTAGGCGGAAGCGATGGAGAAGTAACGGTCCGTGTTTCACCGAACCCGGGAAGCGCGATTCAGGATGATTTCGATACAGAGCTTATAACAGAAGTGACATTTGCCGACGGGCAGACAGAAGCAACGGCACCGGTTCAGACGAGGAGAAATACGAACCAGACTGGCGACAGAGAGTTCAGTATCGAGCTGACGGCGCTGACAGACGGCTTGATTCTCGGATTTAACGACAAAGCGGATATTACAATCCTCGATACGGAGAGTTCTTCAATAGAAGGCCTTCAGGATCTTGTTGATGAGGGACAGGCTGCATTGTCCGACTGGTATATCTCAGGATGGGACGAGTACGCGGCTGCAGTTGCCGACGGCGCGGCTCTTCTGGAGAAACCGGATAGCACGGCAGAGAAGATTGCATCTGCGATCGAGGCGATCAACAGGGCAAAAGAGAATCTTGTTGCAAGAGAAAAATATACAGAAGATGATCCGTTCGTGTTCCCGTGGAGAACGGGAAGCACAGCTACGCTGGAAGGCGAGTTTGCTTCCGTGCTGATCAATGACGAGAGCAATGACGGCGCAGGACCGTGGCCGCTTCAGGTGGCGGAAGGAACCTGGGCGAGCAACGGAAAGTTCCTCAATTCTCTGAATAACGGCGATATCGCAAAGTATTACTTTACAGCGGAGAAGGCGGGCACCTACAATGTGACCGCAGTTTACAGAAGCGGATCCAACACAAACGCTCTTGCATGGACCAGTGAACCTGCTGACATTGTCGAGGCGGGCAGCGTATCGGCAGGAGCAGGCGCCGCAACTGCGACACATGAAGTTGAATTTACAATTACTGTGAACACCCCGGGAACAGGAATGCTTGTATTTACCGGACCTGCGGGGAATTCTCCGCAGCTGGATAAGCTGGTGATCACACCGGGCGAGATCGAACTTGGCTCCTATACGATTACAGCGTCAGCCGGAGAAGGCGGATCCATCAGCGACGCAGGCGAGACAGCCGTAACAGAAGGAGAGAGCAAGACTTATACGATTACACCGGACGACGGCTACAAGATTGCTGACGTGAAGATCAACGGTGAGTCTGTCGGCGCGGCAGATACGTATACTTTTGAAAATGTGACGGCGGATGCCACAATCGAGGCAGTATTTGCTTTCGCAAATTATACAGAGGCGAATCCGTTTGTATTCCCGTCAGCAGTCGGCGGGACACCGGTTGTACTTGAAGCAGAGTATTCTATCCTTCACAATGTTGAGCTCGCATCAGACGGACAGTGGGCTCTGTGTGTATCGGATGGAGACTGGGCAAGCAACGGACAGTTTATCAACTGCCTGAATCAGCAGGATACAATCAGTATTCCATACTATGCGGAGAAAGCGGGAACTTACAGCCTGACAGCATACTACCGCAGCGGCGACCCGCAGAACGCCCTTCAGTGGTCAGAAGAGAACGGCAAGATCACAGAGGGAAGCGTGATTGCCGGGGCGAACGACGGCGCTGGGGCAACACATCAGGTTACATTTGAGATGGAGATTACAGAACCGGGCGCAGGAATGCTTGTATTTACAGGTCCGGACAGGAAGTCTCCGCAGCTCGATAAGTTTGACATCGTACTTACAGAAGACAAGACGGAAGTTCCGGAAGTAAACAAGGATGCGCTTGCAGAAGCGATCAGCGCGGCAGAAGCAGAGGCGGCAAAGACAGACGTCTATACGGCAGAATCTATTGAAGCGCTTATGGCGGCTATCGAGGCAGCACAGGCGGTTTATGATAATGCCGAGGCGCAGCAGGAGGATGTAGACGCACAGGTGGCAGCTCTTGAGGACGCAGTGGCAGCTCTTGAGGAGATTGAGACTCCGGAGCCGGGCAAAGAGATCTCAACAGCGGTTCTTGAATATGCGGTTGAGCTTGCGGCGGATGTGAATACAGACGGCGTGATGGATGTTGTGAAAGAAAACTTTGAAACAGCGCTTCAGAACGCAAAAGATATCCTTGCAAAGGTTCAGTCAGGAGATGCTTCTGTGACACAGAACGATGTGGACAGCGCATGGCAGAACCTGATTAAAGCAATGCAGTACATGGAGTTCAAGTCAGCAGATAAGGAAGACCTGGCAAAGGTTATCGCACTTGCTGAAGAGATGAACAATGAGCTGGATAAATATCTTGAAGCCGGAAAAGACGCATTTACGGCAGCCCTTGCGGCAGCTCAGGAGGTTTACGCAGACGACTTTGCATCTCAGGAAGAGGTGAACGATGCCTGGATGAACCTTCTGAATGCAATGGCAGACCTGAGGCTGATTCCGGATAAGAGTCTCCTTGAAGACCTGATCGCTGAAGCGGAGTCATTAAATGCGGACGACTATGATGCTGAGAGTTATTCTGTTGTGACCGCAGCACTTGCATCTGCCAAGGCAGTATTCGCAGATGAGAATGCAGCACAGGAAGAGATTGATGAATCAGCGGAAGCTCTCAGAAGCGCGCTCGCGCAGCTGACGGCATCAGCAGGAAATGGCGGACAGGCACAGGGAACAGCGGGCGAAGCTGACAAGAACAGCAGCGCTTCTTCAGAAAATTCCGGTGCAAAAGCCGTGAAGACAGGAGATACGGCAAATGTACTTCCGTTTGCGGCGGCAGCGGTTCTGGCGGCGGCAGCAGCGGCAGCAGTTCTGAAAAAGAAAGAAGAAAAATAATGGACAGAATGCGGATCCTCATTTGAGATGATGATCCGGCTGTACAGGAATCGGGCGGGATGTGACAGGCACATCCCGCCTGATTTTGTATAAAATAGACAAAAAATACTGATTTAGACCTGGAATATAGAATGATTTATGATGAACATGACGAAAATAGAAACGGGCAGAAGAAAAAGTGGGAAAAACAGGATAAAAATGATAAAATAAAATTGTTCATTGTATATATTGGATTGTTACCTGATAAGGGCAAAACCGGATCAATAATAAAGGAGATGTAATACTGTAATTTTAATGGTTCTCTTCTTGATTTTTGAATCCGGTTTTTTGGTATCAGTCCGATAAGTGCAAAATCTAAAATAGGGAGGAAAAGAATGAGAAGAACAAGAAAATGCTTCAAAAGAGTAAGTGCCTGTATTCTTTCGGCGGCAATGGTATTCGGAATGGCAGCGCCATACGCTCCGCTGACAGTTCAGGCAGCCGGCGACGATCCGGTAAACCTCGCGATCGGTGCAACTGCAACGGCGAATGATGAAGAGACGGCTGACTACACTGCAGCAAAGGCAATCGACGGAAATGCGGACAGAGAAGCACCGAAACCGCAGTCGCGCTGGGCGACAAACCAGAGTTCCGCCCAGGCTCCGAAGTACCTGATCGTGGATCTGGGAGAGGCGAAGACATTCCAGTCATTCGTCATTGCCTGGGAAAGGACGAATATCACCAGTTATGAGATCCAGACGTCCAACACAGGCGGAACTGACGACTCAGAGTGGACGACAGTTTATGAAAAAGAAGGGGCAGATCAGATCTCAGCCCTGAATGAGAATATCCATCTCGCAGAGCCTGCGGAGGCAAGATACGTCAGGCTGTATGTGGACGGATATGATTTGAATCCTGGAAGCTGGCAGTCTGTATCCGTGTATGAATTCCAGATTTATGAGAATGAGATCCCGGATGAACTCCTTACGGAAGAAAATTACTGCCTGGAGGGAACTGCAGAGGCCAGTGACTATGAGGTAACAGAGGGAGATACGCAGGCGGCTTCCATGGCAATCGATGGAAACCAGACTACACGCTGGGCGACAAATCCTTCAGATTCAGAAGAAGCCCGCACATTGACAGTTACGCTTCCCGCGTCTCAGAGAGTTCAGTATTTCCGTATTATATGGGAGAGGCTGAATATTGAGAGTTATAAGATCGAAGTCGCTGAGAGCGACGGCGGAGAGTTTGCTGAGGTTTATTCCACAGCAGACCCGATTACTTCTACTAATGAAGTGATTTCTCTCGACAAGCCGGTATGGGCGAAGCAGATCAGGCTGACAGTGGACGGCTACAACGGCGGAGATAACGAATGGCCGAACGTATCGGTTGCAGAGCTCGAAGCCTATGCGGTTGAGCCGGCTCAGATCAGCGAAGATGCAACGGCAGAGGAAGTTGCGGATCTCCTTGCGGCTCCTGCACTCAATGCAGAAGGAACAGCTCTTGTAATGCCGGAGGTGCCGGACGGATTTACCGTAGAGTTCCTTGCAGATTATGAAGAGGTAATCGGAAGGGACGGTACAGTCTACACGCCGCTCAATGAGAAGACAGTCAAGGGTATCTACAAAGTGACTAAGGGCGATGATTCGGCTGAGGGAGCAGCAGAGCATACAATCATTGTTCCGGGCAAATATGATGATGCCGGAGTCAATGAGAAGCCGACGGTGATTCCGGAGCTTGCAGAGTGGTACGGCGGAACAGAAGAGGGAAGCTTTACCGTAGGCGGACGCATTGTTGTATCAGCAGACGCAGCAGAGCTTCAGGAAGCGGCAGAGGCGCTTGCAGAAGATTATTCTGCTGAACTCGGCACGGAAATGTCAGTTGTGACAGGAGACGACCCGCAGGCCGGAGATATCTATTTCGTGCAGGATGACGGAAGCAACGGACTTGGCAAAGAAGGATATATTATGGAGATCGGTGATTACGTTACGGTTACAGCTGATCAGCAGACCGGCGCTTACTGGGCGACACGCTCCATTCTCCAGATTGCTGAGCTCAATGACGGCACAATGCCGTTTGGTATCACAAAGGATTATCCGAAATATGAAGTCAGAGGATTCATGCTCGACGTAGCCCGTAAGCCGGTTTCCATGGAGACGCTTCAGGATGTGGCGAAAGAGATGGCTTACTATAAGATGAATGAATTCCACATCCATCTGAATGACAACCTGATCTTCTATGAGGATTTTGCTTCTGCTGAAGAGGCAAGAGACCTTGCGTACACAGGATTCCGTCTGGAGTCAGACGTTGTGGCAGGCAGCAACAACGGACTGAATAAAGCAGACCTTACCAATAAGGATATGTACTATACAAAGGATGAGTTCAGAAGCTTTATCCTTGACAGCCGCAGCATGGGAGTGAACATTACTCCTGAGTTTGATACACCGGGACATTCCGGAGCATTTACAAAGGTTCGCCCTGACCTTATGCTTCAGGATATCGTGTCCGGCGCAGCGAACAGAGCCGGCGAGCAGTTCGACCTTTCACCGGAGAAATACGATGAAAGCCTTGCTTTCGTTGAGAGCATATGGGATGAGTACCTGAATGAAGACATGTTTGATAAGAGCATGACAGTACATATTGGAACAGATGAGTACTATGGAGAGAAGAACCGCTTCAGAATGTTCTCTGACGATCTGATCGAGTACATCCAGAGCAAGGGATATACAGTCCGCCTGTGGGGAAGTCTTTCCTCTATGCCGGGTGAGGCAGAGGTCCGCAGTGAAGGCGTTCAGATGAACGTATGGAACACAGGATGGGCGAATCCGACAAATATGTACAATGACGGCTTTGAGCTGATCAATACGATCGACGGAAGCCTGTACATCGTTCCGGCAGCAGGATACTATTATGATTATCTGAATACGCAGAATCTGTACAACAACTGGACACCGAATAAATTCGACGGCACAGTGATTCCGGCAGGTTCTGATCAGATGCTCGGAAGTACCTATGCGATCTGGAATGACAGTATTGACACAAGAGCAAACGGAATCTCCGAGGTTGACATCTACGACCGTTTTGCAGACGCTGTTCCGACAATGGCAAGCAAGAACTGGGGTGAAGCTCAGGATCTGACATGGGCTGAGATGGAAGCAGTGGTGGATGAACTCGGCGACGCTGCAAACAGCAATCCGTATCATGAGGCATCCGCAGATGAGAACGGCGAGTATATGTCTTATGAATTTGATGATACGGCAGATTCTTCCGCAAACGGAAGAGATCTTGCGGAGCCGGTAAATGCTGAGATCACAGACGGCAGCCTGAAGTTAAACGGCGGCGAGAGCTACGTGGAGACACCGATCGACAAGCTGGCGACAGGCAATACTCTTGAGTTTGACATTACACTTGAGACGCCTGCACAGGCAGGAGACATCCTGTTTGAGACGGACAACCTTGGTGACAATGATGATTACGCCCATACAATCCAGATTATGGATGACGGACGTCTTGGATTCAGAAGAGAGCTGTATGACTACTACTTCGATTACAAGATTCCGGTAGGCGAAAAGGTACATCTTGCTATCTCTACAGAAGGAACAACAACTACTCTGACTGTTGACGGCACAACTTTCGAAGCAGAAGGCGTATACCGCAACCGCCAGACAGACGGCACAGTAAGAGCAGAAGGAATCTCCAAGGCAACGCTTCTTCTTCCGCTTCAGAGAATCGGATCAGAGACGAATGCAATCGAGGCAGTAATTGACAATGTAACCGTAAGACAGGGAGCAGTCGAAACTCAGGATTACAATAAAGCAGGATGGTCAAAGGTAGAGGTTGACAGTGAGACTGTATACAATGCGACAGAAGGCCTGTTTGAGTATGCGTTCGACGGAGATGCGGGAACGATCTGGCATTCCAACTGGCAGCAGGGAGCATCAGACAAGCTGAAACCGCAGGGAACATGGGATGAGATCGGCGGTGTGATCGATCTTGGACAGAAGTATACGATCAACCAGTTCAAGTTTACACCGAGAAGCACAAACAGCGGTCTCGTAACAAAAGCGGATCTGTATGTAAAAGCAGACGAAGGCGATGAATGGAATAAGGTAGCTGAGGATGCTGAGTTTGCAGCAGACCAGAAGACAAAGACATTCTATTTTGACGAGCAGGAAGTGCGTTATGTCAAGTTTGTAGCGAAAGCCTCCAACGACGGCTGGGTAGCTGTATCAGAGTTTGATATCGCAAATATTCCTGCACAGAGCTGTACAGTATATGTAGATGCTCAGGAAGGCGGAACTGTAACAGGCGGCGGAAGCGGAATCACACAGAATACAGAGGTGACTGTAACCGCAGAGGCTGATAAGGGCTACGCTTTTGCAGGATGGTTTGATGCAGTGACAGGCGAGAAGCTTTCAGACGAAGCGTCCTATACATTCACTGTAACGTCGAACACGGCGCTTATCGCCCAGTTTACAAAGACGGAAGAGCCGGAGCCGGACGAAGATATCTCCACGGCAGTTCTTGAGTATGCGATTGAACTTGCGGCCGATGTGAATACAGACGGCGTGATGGACGTTGTGAAAGAGAACTTTGACACAGCTCTTCAGAATGCAAAAGATATTCTGGCTAAAGTTCAGGCAGGAGATGCATCCGTAACGCAGAACGATGTGGACAGTGCATGGCAGAACCTGATCAAGGCAATGCAGTACATGGAGTTCAAGTCTGCAGATAAGGCGGATCTTGCTAAGGTAATCGCGCTGGCTGAAGAGATGAACAATGAGCTGGATAAGTATCTTGATGCTGGAAAAGACGCATTTACAGCAGCTCTTGCGACAGCTCAGGAAGTTTACGCAGATGACTTCGCATCTCAGGATGAGGTGAACAGTGCATGGATGAACCTGCTGAACGCTATGGCGGATCTGAGGCTGATTCCGGACAAGGGACTTCTCGAAGATCTGATTGCGCAGGCTGAGGCTCTGAACGAAGCAGACTATGAGGCACAGAGCTTTGCAGCAATGCGTACTGCACTTGCGGCAGCGAAGGATGTATTTGCAGATGAAAATGCAACAGAGGATGAGGTAAATACATCTGTGGCAGCGCTCGAGGAGGCAATGGCGAAACTGGTCGCTTCCAACAGCGGAACACAGGCAGGCGGTAGCCAGTCTGGCACGACAGATAAGAATACATCGGCATCTTCTGGCACGTCTTCCGCGAAAGCAGTGAAGACCGGAGATACGGCAGCGGTATTCCCGTTTGCAGCAGCAGCGGCAGTCGCGGCAGCAGCAGCGGTAGTTGTCATTAAGAAAAGAGAAGAAGAGAAATAAAATAGTGCCGGGAGCATTTATGCGCGGCAGGAAGTAAAAAGAACAGGCGGAACGCTTTTACGGCGTCCGCCTGTTTTTTTTCTGCTCAGCAGCGTATATCGGTTATGTGAGTTGTCTGATACGGGAATTTTTCTCTCACGATGACTGCAGATATGGTATACTTAACAAATAAAAAGTGAACGCGGATATGGAAAAGTCTGAGCAGGCAGACAAAAAAGAAAATGAAAGAGGGTAACGGAGATGACGATCAAAGAGATCGCGCAGCTTGCCGGCGTCTCAAGCGCCGCGGTGTCGAGATATTTAAACGGCGGCTATGTGAGCGATGAAAAGAAAGAACAGATCAGAAGAGTGATTGAAGAGACGGGGTATCAGCCGTCGGCACAGGCGCGGATACTGAGGACGAAAAAGACGTGTCTTGTCGGCGTGGTCGTCCCGAAGATCAATTCCGAATCCATCAGCCGTATCACAGCCGGGATCGAACAGGTGCTCTCCAGGAGGGGATATCAGATGCTTCTTGCCAGCACGGATAATGATCCGGGGAAGGAGATCGCCTATCTGAAGCTTTTTGAGAACTACCCGGTGGATGGGATCATCCTGATCGGTACGGTCATTACTGCGGAGCACAGAAAATTCCTGAAAGCCTCTAAGGTCCCTGTCGTTGTGGTGGGGCAGTATACGAAGTACGCCAACTGCATCTACCATGACGATTACGGCGCAGGAAAGGCGATGGGAAAGGCTGCGGCGTCTTTTCTGGCCGCCGGGAAGAAGGTCGCCTATATCGGGGTTACGAAGGAGGACAAAGCAGTCGGAGTCGCGAGAGAAGAAGGCTTCCGCGCAGGGCTGAAGGCCGCCGGAACCGAGCTGGAAGAAGCCTGTATGAGGAAGGCGGAGTTTACCATGGATTCGGGGTATGAGGCCGCGCTTGATCTTCTGCGCAGCAATGCCGACATCGGCGTGATATCCTGTGCCACGGACACGATCGCGGCGGGCGCCATTGAGGCGCTGCTCGCATACGGGAGAAAAAAGGCGCCGCAGGAGGCGGAAGATTGCGGAGGGCGGATGGAGAATATTCCCGGCAGTACGAAGATACGGGTGACAGGCTTCGGGGACAATCAGTTCTTAAAGGCGGTCACGGGCGGGATCCCTACAGTCCATTTCGGATATAAGACGAGCGGCATCCGGGGGGCGGAGCTGCTCCTGGACGTGATAGAGCGGGGGGAGAAGATCCCTGTTGAGATGAAGCTCGGATTCCGTATGGTGAACGGGCAGGAGGGATGAGAATGCAAAAGAGAAAAACTTAAAAACGATCTTGGAATAAAACAAAGCGGGAAGACAACTGCCGGAAGGCGGAAGTTTTCCCGCTTTGCTTTTAACATGGCAGCAGGGCAATGTGATAAAACAAAACGTTTTGCGGAAAGATGCGATAACGATTACATATATATTTCAGATGAAGATGAAAAGCAGAGCGCAGAAGCATTATAGAAACATGCCTGACAGGGGATGCATAGTGAAATATATACAAAAGAAATATAAAATTATCGTAAAAAATTCCCTCTTTACAAGGACTTTCCATGAATGTATTATTTTAATAGAAAATATGAAATCGATTACAGATTTTATAGAAGGAAAGGAGAGATATTATGGATTACAGAAAGACCGCGCAGGAAATTCTGGATAAGGTCGGCGGAAGCGGGAACATCGTCTCCGCCGCGCACTGTGCAACCAGGCTGCGTCTTGTCATTGCGGACAACAGCAGGGCAGACAAGACAGCCATTGAAAATGTGGAGGGAGTAAAAGGCGTGTTCGAGGCGTCCGGACAGCTTCAGATTATCCTCGGAACAGGAACTGTCAATAAAGTTTTCGACGAGTTCATCTCGATCGCAGGGATCACGGCAAGCTCAAAGGCTGAGGCGAAGGAAGCGGCGGCTCAGAAGCAGAACGTGTTCATGAGAGCGATCAAGCTGCTGGGCGATATCTTCGTGCCGATTATTCCCGCCATCGTGGCGAGCGGTTTCCTCATGGGTATCATGAACTCCCTGGATTTCATGATCAACAACGGATTCCTGAGCATGGACACGAGCAGTTCGATCTATGTATTTGCCAATCTTTTCAGCAATACGGCGTATACCTTCCTGCAGATCCTGATCGCGTTCTCAGCGGCGAAGGCGTTCGGCGCCAACCCGTATCTGGGCGCGGTTATCGGCATGATTATGATCAACCCCGCCCTGCAGAATGCTTACACAGTGGCGACTGAGGGCGTACAGCAGACGCAGTCCGTATTCTTCGGGCTCTATGATATTGATATGGTTGGTTATCAGGGACATGTGATCCCGGTCGTCATCGCGGTATGGCTGCTGTCAGTGATCGAGAAGAAGCTGCACAAGATCGTGCCGGAGGTGCTGGATCTCTTCGTCACTCCGTTGGTCAGTGTGTTCGTGACCGGATATCTGACACTGTCCATCATCGGACCGATCTTCGTGTGGGCTGAGAATGCGATCCT
>CALWQS010000029.1 GCA_944383745.1 uncultured Mediterraneibacter sp.
TACCGAAATGATGTATTCTTTTTTACGTGAATATTGTAGTTCGGGAAAAGGGCGGTGTCAAGAGAAAATTCTAAAATGACCAACGGGTGAAATGAACGCGGCAAAAGATTCAGATGAAAATTGCTGTAGAATCTGCTATAATCGTATAGTGGAACCGTGAAAAGGTTCTGATAATAATTATGTATGGAAAAGAGGATCAGATCATGGAGTATAAGATCACAGGCTATCAGCCTGAAAAATTATTTCATTTTTTTGAAGAGATCAGCGCGATCCCGAGAGGATCGGGAAACGAGAAGGGGATCAGTGATTTCCTTGTCAAATTTGCAGAGGACAGAGGACTGTGGGTGTACCAGGATGACGCGTACAATGTGATCATCAAAAAAGGCGGGAGCAAGGGCGCGGAGGACCGTCCGGCGGTCATGCTCCAGGGGCACATCGACATGGTGTGCGAGAAGATTGCGGGCGTGGAGCACGACTTTGAGAAGGAAGGCATCGACCTCGTCGTGAAGGACGGAGTGCTCACTGCGAACGGGACGACGCTCGGCTCCGACAACGGCGTCGCTGCTGCGCTTATGATGATGGTGCTGGATGATGAGGATATCGTGCATCCTCCGGTGGAGTGCGTGTTTACAACAGAAGAAGAGGTGGGGCTGAACGGAGCGAGGGCGCTTGACAAGTCCCAGATCACGGCGCGCACGATGATCAACATGGATTCCGAGGAAGAGGGCGTGGCGACGATCAGCTGCGCGGGCGGACTCCGTGTGGAGTGTTCGAGGCCGGTCAGGAGAGAGGCGGCGGAGGGAACTCTGCTCACCATCGAGATCTCAGGGCTTAAAGGAGGCCACTCCGGTACGGATATCGACAAGGAGCGCCAGAATGCGATCCGCACCATGGCAAGGATCGTATATCAGCTCATGAAGAATACAGACGGAAAGCTGGTATCTTTTGACGGCGGCAATAAAGACAACGCCATCCCGAGAGAGTGCGCCGCGTCTCTGATCTATGCGGATGCAGAGGAAGTGAAGAAGGCGGAAGAGCTGGCATGCAGCCTTGCCGAGACTCTGGCTGATGAGATCACGCCTTACGAGGAGAATTTTGCATGCGAGATTACTTCTGAGGAAGGCAGGACAGCGGATGCACTCCGGGATGAAGATGCAGAGGCATTTGTCACAGCGATGTACCTTGCGCCGAACGGTGTACAGAGCCGCAATATGAAGCTGGACGGTTTTGTCGTTACCTCTGTCAATATGGGAATTGTACGTTCTGAGGCGGATAAGCTCGTGATTGTCTTCTCGCCGCGCTCTTCTGTGGCGTCTCTCCAGGAGGAGATGAAGGCAAGGATCGGCCTTCTGGCGGATACCTTCGGATTCACTGCCGAGTACAGCGGAGAGTATCCGGGATGGAGCTACAGAGAAGTCTCTCCGATCCGGGAAGTGTTCTGCGAGAGTTATCGCGAGCTGTTCGGCAAAGAGCTTAAGACAGAAGCGCTTCACGCAGGACTGGAGTGCGGACTGTTCTCTGACGCGATCCCGGGGCTGGACGCGATCGCAGTGGGACCGACGCTGTACAATGTGCACACGCCGGAGGAATATCTCCCGCTCGATTCCTTTGAGAGATTCTACGTGCTGCTGAAAGACGTGCTCAGAAGATTAGCTGAATCATAGAAAAAGAATCCGCTTCATCAGACATATTGTAAAAATACGCCTGATGAAGCGGATTTTTCTTCATCTTAAACGATATACGGTCCTGCCGTCCTGTCTGTCTTCCTGTATAATCCTCTGCTTCATCATATAGGGCAGAACAGAATCGAGGAACTGCTTTGGGTCTGTGACGGCGATCTCCTCCCTGCTGAACGGCTGCTTCGCGGTCAGATCCTTCACGACGGGCTCCAGGTCACGGCGTGTCATCGCTCCGTTTTTTCGGAGCGCTTTTTTTATCTTTGCGACGCCCTTGGCGGAGAGCATATTGGACAGATCCTGCTGCTGCCTCATGGAGCGCCACAACCCCCATGCATAGATGACTGCGGTGGCGAGGGCGAACAGCAGGATATACGGGATGTAATGAATTACTGCTTCCATTTTTCTCCTTTCCAGCGGATCAGCCTGTTGTCGTGCAGGATCTCAAGGAACTTGATGAGCCGTGAAAGGGATTTCTCCATGCCGGGGAACTTTTCGTCCAGCTTTTTGGACAGCTCGTGTACGTCGCTGGCGTCGTCAATGATGAGCCAGACATAGCTGCCATAGGTATCCAGCTTGATGTCGCTCACCCTTGGGCGGTGGAAAAAGCGCTGCGCGATCCTGTGGTAGAAACCCTTCCACTCGATCTCCACGGTGACGATTCCCTTATCGTCCGTGTGGTATTCGATCTCCGGGTTTTTTACCGGGACATAGTCCAGGTAGTTCTTTGCTTGTTTTTCTTTCATTCGCATATCAGGTCCTCCTGTCTGTGAATACTTTAACCTATAAAGAAGCAGCCTGCAAGCAGCAGGCTGCGATTCAATGCTGAAAAACGTTAAATATTGAATTATTTATCTTTCTTCATACATACTTTGTACAGATAGAACAGAAGGACGATGAAGATGATCAGGCTTCCGATCTGCGGAAGTGAGAAGTCCAGCTTGATTGCGGAATCCACGCCGGCAACAGCCAGGATGGCAAGGATGATACCCATGATACCTTCCCCGGCGATAAGACCGGATGTGAAGAGCACGCCGCGGTCGCCGCGTTCTTTCTTCTCTGCGTCAGTGCCTTTGAGCTTCTCTACGATGTAACGCACAGCGCCGCCTGCCATGATTCCTGCGCTTAAGCTGAACGGCAGGTACATACCGACCGCGAACGGCATTACCGGAACTTTGAGGATCTCAGCAACAACTGCAACGAATACGCCGATGAGGATCAGCGCCCACGGAAGATTTGCGTCCATGATACCCTCTACGAGCATTTTCATCATGGTAGCCTGTGCGGCAGGGATCTTCTCTGTTCCGTATCCCCACGCCTCGTTCAGAAGGTAGAGCACGAATCCGATGGCCGCTGCAGATACGACAACGCCGAGCATCTCGCCGATCTGCTGTTTCTTCGGCGTAGCGCCTACGATAAATCCGGTCTTCAGGTCCTGTGATGTGTCTCCGGCGATCGCAGCGACGATACAGATGATGCCGCCGATGGCGATCGCTCCGACCATGCCTGTCGTGCCGTCGGTTCCGGTCACCTTCAGAAGAAGAGTCGCGATGATCAGTGTGGCGATCGCCATACCGGATACCGGGTTGTTGGATGAACCGATCAGCCCGACCATACGGGAAGAAACGGATGCAAAGAAGAATCCGAAGATCACGATGATCAGGGCGCCGACCGGGTTCACCGGGAAGGTGGGCACGAGCCAGATCAGGATTACGATTGCCAGGATCATTCCGAGCAGAAGAGGCATCGGGAGATCCTGCTGTGTACGGATCGTATTTGCATTCGCATGTTTCTTGGACATGCTCTGCATTGCCTGTTTGAATGTGCGGATGATCAGCGGGAAGGTCTTGATCAGGCTGATCAGTCCTCCTGCGGCAACGGCGCCTGCGCCGATGTATTTGATATAAGTGCCCCAAAGATCAGCCGGTGCCAGGGAAGAGATCGGCTCCTCTCCCGGGAAGATCACGGCGTCTCCGCCGAACAGTGCGATCGCCGGCATAAGGACGAACCAGCTTAATGTACCGCCGGCCAGCATGTAGCTGGAGATCTTCGGACCGCAGATGAAGCCGACTCCTGCAAGCGACGGAAGCACCTGGATTCCGATCTGAGAACCTGCGAATCCTTTAAATGCATAACCGATCTCGCTCGGGAAGAATCCCAGGCCGTCTGCGATAAACTTGTATACGGCAGCGATGCCGAGTCCTTTGAAGACAGATCCGGCCTTGCTTCCGCCTTCCTCGCCTGCGAGAAGGACTTCCGCACATGCGGTTCCTTCCGGGAAGGGAAGTGTGCCGTGCTCCTCGACGATAAGTGCCTGACGGAGCGGAACCATGAAGCAGACTCCGAGGATACCGCCGAACAGAGCGATGAGGAAAATTGTCAGGATACTTGGAAATTCGATCTTTCCTTCCTCAGCCCATAAGAATAATGCGGGCAGAGTGAAGATCGCGCCTGCCGCGAGAGACTCGCCGGCAGAGCCGATCGTCTGTACCATGTTGTTCTCCAGGATCGAATCCCTGCGGAGAATGATGCGGATGATGCCCATCGAGATAACGGCCGCCGGGATTGACGCCGATACTGTCATTCCGACGAGAAGTCCGAGGTAAGCATTCGCCGCGCCGAATACGATGGCGAGGATACAGCCGATCAGGACAGAGGTGACTGTAAATTCCGGGACGATCTTGTCCGCAGGAATATACGGTTTGAACTCATTCTTGTTGTCCATTGAACTTTTTCATTCCTTTCTTTTGTTTTTAACGTTTTTTTAACACAGCCTTAAAATTATATCATTAACGACAGAGAAAAGGAAGCAAAAAAATGTACAATTTAGTGGAATAATGTGTTAAACTTTGGGTTACGGGAGGAATTTGAATGGAAGCATACACCAGTTTTGCATCGGTTTATGACATATTTATGGATAACGTCCCCTATGAAGAGTGGGGAGAGTACCTGCGCGGCCTTTTGGAGGAATACGGGGCGGAGTCGGGGCTTGTCGTTGAGCTGGGCTGCGGTACGGGCGCAATGACGGAGATCCTGGCAGGGTACGGATATGATATGATCGGGGTAGATAACTCCGAGGAAATGCTGGAGCTGGCGATGGACAAAAAGCTCGCCTCCGGACATGATATCCTCTACCTGCTGCAGGATATGAGGGAGTTCGAGCTTTACGGCACGGTCAGGGCGGCGGTCAGCGTCTGCGATTCCGTGAATTATATCACGGAGCCGGAGGAGCTGGCGGAAGTGTTCCGGCTGGTGAACAATTATCTTGACCCGGGCGGGGTATTTATTTTTGATTTTAACACAGATTATAAATACCGGGAGATACTCGGGGAGCAGACGATCGCGGAGGACCGCGGAGACTGCAGCTTCATATGGGATAACTGCTATTATGAGGATGAGCGGATCAATGAGTACGACCTGACGCTCTTTATCCGGGACAGGGAAGCCTCCGGCGGGGGAGAGCTGTACCGGAAATACCGGGAGACCCATTATCAGAGAGGCTATACACTGGAAGAGATAAAGGGCCTGCTCCGATCATCGGGGCTTGAGTTCGCGGCCGCATACGACGCGTTTACCCGCAGCGCACCCGGGGAAGAGAGCGAGCGTATCTATGTGGTCGCAAGAGAGTCAGGGAAAACAGATAACAGATAAGTGAAACGGAGAGAGAAAAATGGAAGACTATATTGTAAGAGCAGCGGCGGCGAACACGCAGATCAGGGCATTTGCCGCAGTGACGACAGAACTTGTGGAGGAGGCGAGGCAGCGCCACGGCACCAGCCCGGTAGCGACGGCGGCATTGGGACGCCTGCTCACAGGCGGTGTGATGATGGGGAGCATGATGAAGAATCCGGACGATATGCTGACGCTCCAGATCAAGTGCTCCGGACCGATCGGAGGGCTGACGGTGACGGCGGACAGCCAGGGGAATGTGAAAGGATATGTGCACAATCCGGACGTGATCCTGCCGCCGAAGAACGGCAAGCTGGATGTGGGCGGCGCCCTGGGACAGGGCGTCCTCACAGTGATCAAGGACATGGGGCTGAAGGAGCCCTATTCCGGTCAGACGATCCTTCAGACCGGCGAGATCGCGGAGGACCTGACTTATTATTTTGCAACCTCGGAGCAGGTGCCGTCCTCTGTCGGGCTGGGCGTCCTGATGGAGAAGAACAACACGGTGCGCTGCGCGGGCGGGTTTATCGTACAGGTCATGCCGTTTATCGAAGACGAGGTGCTGAACAGGCTGGAGCAGAATATCCAGAACATTCAGTCCGTGACCTCCATGCTGGACAACGGGCACACGCCGGAGGAGATGCTCTCCCAGGTGCTGGAAGGGCTGGAGCCGGAGATCACAGATACGCTCCCGGCGAGGTTCAGCTGCAACTGCTCCAAGGAGCGGATCGAGAAGGCGATCGTCAGTATTGGGAAAAAGGATATCCAGTCTATGATCGACGACGGCGAGGACATTGAAGTAAAATGCCATTTCTGCAATACGTCGTACAAGTATACGGTGGACGAGCTGAAGGAGCTCCTGAAAAAGAGCCGCTAGGGAATGCAGATCAGGACCGGCAGGATGTGCGCTGCGGGAAGGCAGGCGCATCACGGCTGCGGGCATAGAAGAGCGCGGTCCATACCGCGGAGAGATCAGCCTGCTGGCAGCAGGCGGGAAGGTGGAATCGGAATATGAAACATGGGTTTGTCAAAGTTGCCGCGGCGACGCCGGATATCCGGGTGGCGGACGTGGCATATAACACGGAAAAAATACGGGAGGATATCGTAGAGGCGTGTGAAAATGGGGCGAAGCTCCTTGTATTCCCGGAGCTCTGCGTGACGGGATATACGTGCGGCGATCTGTTCACGCACGACGTCCTGCTGGAGGCGGCGAGAAAGGCGCTCCTCGGGCTCGCGGAGTTCACGGCGGACAAGGATATCCTTGTGTTCGTCGGCGTGCCGCTGGATATCGAGGGCAAGCTGTACAATGTGGCGGCGGCGCTGAACAGGGGGAAGATCATCGGCCTGACGACGAAGACCTTCCTTCCCAATTACGGAGAGTTCTACGAGATGCGCCAGTTTACGCCGGGACCCGCCGAGGCGGAATATATTTCCTTCGAGGGAGACAGGGTACCATTTGGCCCGCAGATCCTTTTCCAGGCGACCGCCATGGAGAATCTGATCGTGTCCGCGGAGATCTGCGAGGATGTGTGGTCGCCGGTCCCGCCGAGCATCGGCGCGGCGCTGGAGGGAGCGACTGTGATCGTCAACTGCTCTGCCAGCGATGAGACTATTGGGAAGGATACTTACCGCAGAGAGCTGATCTCCGGGCAGTCGGCGCGGCTGATCGCGGGGTATGTCTATGCCAACGCCGGGGAGGGAGAGTCTACCACGGATCTTGTGTTCGGCGGGCATAATATCATAGCGGAGAACGGCACGATCCTCAGGGAGGCACGGCGCTATCACAATGAGATCATCTATTCCGAGCTGGATATCCGCCGGATCACGGCAGAGAGAAGGAAGAACACGACATTCCAGAGGGAGGAAGAGAGGACGCTGATCCGGGTGCCGTTTTATATCGAGAGCGGGAAGACCGAGCTCACCCGCACATTCCCTAAGAGACCGTTCGTCCCGTCAGACGATCAGGCAAGGGCGCTGCGCTGCGAGGAGATCCTGACCATCCAGGCGATGGGGCTGAAGAAGCGCCTTGCGCACACCCGCTCGAAGACTGCCGTCGTAGGTATCTCGGGAGGGCTGGATTCCACGCTCGCCCTTCTTGTGACAGCGCGCGCATTCGATATGCTGGGGCGCGACAAGAAGGATATTATCGCGGTGACCATGCCCTGCTTCGGAACGACGGACAGGACGTACCGCAATGCCTGCGAGATGTCCAGGAAGACGGGCGCGACGCTGAAAGAGGTGCGGATCGCGGATGCGGTGAACATCCATTTCCGGGATATCGGGCAGGATCCTGAGAACCATGATGTGACCTATGAGAACTCTCAGGCTCGGGAGCGCACCCAGGTGCTTATGGACATTGCAAACCGCACCGGCGGGATGGTGATCGGCACAGGAGATATGTCAGAGCTGGCGCTCGGATGGGCGACCTACAACGGGGACCACATGTCCATGTACGGCGTCAACGCATCTGTGCCGAAGACACTGGTGCGCCATCTCGTCCAATATGCCGCGGACGAAACAGAGGACACGGAGCTGAAGCGCGTGCTCTACGACGTGCTGGATACGCCGGTCAGCCCGGAGCTGCTGCCGCCGAAGGACGGGGATATCGCCCAGAGGACGGAGGACCTGGTGGGACCCTATGAGCTGCATGATTTCTTCCTTTATTATATGCTGCGCTTCGGCTATGAGCCGAGCAAGATATTCCGCCTCGCCGAGACGGCGTTCCGGGAGGAGTATGACAATGTGACGATCCTGAAGTGGCTCGAGACATTCTGCAGGAGATTCTTCTCCCAGCAGTTCAAGCGCTCCTGCCTTCCGGACGGCCCGAAGATCGGTACGGTCGCGCTCTCCCCGAGGGGCGACTGGAGGATGCCGAGCGACGCGTGCGCGGCGGTGTGGCTGAAGGATCTCGGAAACGTTTCACTGATGGAGGATTGAGAGAGCGGCTGTGCGCGAACTTTTTTCAGAAGCCGCTCTGCTGAAGGAGCTGTTAAAAGTATGAAACTTATAAGAACAGAAGATGCAGTGGGCAGCGTGCTCTGCCATGATATCACGCAGATCATCCCGGGCGTCGTGAAGGATGCCGTGTTCCGAAAAGGGCATGTCGTGACGGAGGAGGACGTCCCGGTCCTTCTCTCCGTGGGGAAAGAACATCTCTATGTGTGGGAAAAGCAGGAGGGGATGCTCCATGAGAACGACGCTGCGGAGGTGCTGCGGCAGGTATGCCAGGGAGAACACATGAAGGCGTCAGAGCCCAAGGAGGGCAAGATTGAGCTGACGGCGGAGTGCAGCGGACTTCTCAAGATCGACCGGGAGAAGCTGAACGCGGTGAATGCAATGGGGCAGATGGTACTCGCCTCACGCCACGGGGATTTCCCGGTGAAAAAGGGAGATAAGATCGTCGGGATGCGCGTCGTCCCCCTTGTCATTGAAGAAGAGAAGATGAACCGTGTCAGAGAGATCTGCGGCGATGAGCCGATCTTCACCCTGCTGCCGTTCCGGAAGCTGAAAGCCGGTATCGTGACAACGGGAAGCGAGGTCTATCACGGCAGGATCAAGGATCAGTTCACCCCGGTCGTAAAAGAGAAGCTGGAAGAGGCGGGCATGGAAGTGCTGGGGAATACGCTGTGCAATGATGATTCCGGCATGGTCACCGGCGCGATCCGCGAGTGGATCGAGAAAGGCGCGGAGCTTGTCGTCTGCACAGGCGGGATGAGCGTGGATCCGGACGACCGGACGCCTCTGGCGATCCGCAATGCGGCGGACGAAGTCGTCACATACGGCGCGCCGGTCCTGCCGGGAGCTATGTTCATGCTGGCATATGCGGGAGATATCCCGGTGATGGGGCTGCCCGGGTGCGTGATGTATGCAAGACGGACGATCTTCGACCTGGTGCTGCCGCGCGCCGCGGCGGGGGAGCGGCTGCGCGCGGAGGACTTCACCGTACTGGGGGAAGGCGGGCTGTGCCTGAACTGCGAGGTATGTACGTTCCCGAACTGCGGGTTTGGAAAATAGGAACTTGATTTTATATGCTGTATGAAATAAGATAAACAGGGATAAAGTACTGAAGGGAAAAAGTGATGGCAAAAGAAGTAAAGCAGAAAGGGATCATGACAGGAGCGGGCGCGTTTTCCTATTTTATTGTATGGCTTGCGGCAGGACAGATCGATATGGGAAGGACCGGGGAGACCATCCTCTTCCTCATTCCATATGTGATTCTGTCAGTCTCTACATACTGGGAACTCCTGAAAAAGATCGTGAAGCTTCATTTTCTGGATGAGAGCTTCCTCATGGTGATCGCTACAGCCGGCGCGTTTTTCGTCGGAAGATACAAGGAGGCTGTGGCGGCGATGCTTTTCTATCAGGCGGGGAAACTGATTGAAGAGATCTCCCTGAGCCGAACGAAGAAATCGATTGCGGAGTTCATTGATATACGCCCGGAGTATGCGAATCTCAAAGACGGAGATCAGGAGCGCATTGTCTCTCCTGACGTCCTTGAACCGGGGCAGGTGATCGTCCTCAGGCCCGGAGAGCGGATACCCGTGGACGCTGTGGTGACAGAGGGTGCGTGCAGTGTGGATGAGAAAGCGCTGACCGGCGAGGCGAAGCCCAGGACTGTGGAGGCAGGAGAGCATCTGTACAGCGGGAGCATCATTCTGAGCGGCATTCTCGAGGCAAGGGTGCTGAGACACTACAGAGACTCAACGGCTTCGCGGATCATGGAACTCGTGGAGAATGCAAACGCGAAGAAATCAGAGAGAGTCAAGTTCGCGGACCGTTTTACAAAGTGTTATACGCCGATTGTGATCCTGGTCGCCCTTCTGACTGTGATCCTTCCTCCGATGATGTTCGCGGAGGCGAGAGACGAATGGATATACAGAGGACTGATCATCCTTGTCGCCGCATGTCCGTGCGGGCTGATGGTGTCCATTCCGCTGGCATTTTTGGGCGGGATCGGCGCTGCGTCGAGGCAGGGCGTGCTGATCAAAGGCGGCGCTTTTCTGGAGAGCCTGCCCGAGGTGGACACGTTTGTATTTGACAAGACCGGGACGCTGACTGAAGGCGTCTTCCATGTGACGGAAATCAACCCATATAACTGCACAGAGGAGGAACTTCTGGAGACGGCGGTTCTGGGAGAGACCTATTCGATGCACCCTATTGCTGTCTCTCTCAGGGAGGCTTACGGGAAAGAGACGGACAGGTCGAGAGTCAGCGGCCTGGAAGATTTCCCGGGATACGGGCTCCGCGCAGAGATCGACGGCAGGACAGTGTATATCGGCAATTCCAGGCTGATGAAGCGGCAGGGGCTGTTCTATCAGCCCGCAGAGGGAGCGGGGACGGCGGTCCATGTGGCTGTCGACGGGAACTATGCAGGCTATATACTGATCTCTGACGTGATCCGCGAGGATTCAGGGAGACTGATGCGATGGCTTCACAGGCACGGGCTCGGGACAGTTATGCTGACCGGGGACAATGAAAGGACTGCGGAGAGCGTGGCAAGACAGCTCGGGATCGAGAGCGTATATGCGGAGTTAATGCCGGAAGATAAGGTGGAACAGATCGAAGAGTTTATGGAAAGCCAGACAGAGAATGAGAAGGTGGCGTTCGTCGGAGACGGGATCAACGACGCGCCGGTGCTCGCAAGGGCGGACGTTGGCATTGCCATGGGCGGCCTGGGGGCAGACGCGGCGCTGGAGGCGGCGGATATCATCCTTATGGAGGACGAGCCGTCGCGGATCATCAACGCGATCCGCATCGCGAAAGCGACGCTGCGTTCTGTCAGCCAGAATATGGTATTCGCCATCGGGATGAAAGTTATCCTGATCGTGCTTGCATTCCTGGGGCTGGTGACGATGCAGAACGCCATACTGGCAGATATGGCGGTCATGCTGATCAATATATTAAATTCCTTCTGGATGCTGAAATATCCGGAATAGCGTTTGATTCGAGAGGAGTATGGAAGAAAGGCTATGAAGAAAAAAAGAGCTGCCGCTGTGATCGCGGCATTATCGGCGGCGTGTCTGTTTTCGGGCTGTGCGAACGCAGTGCAGGACGGGACGGAAGCGCTGGAGGCGAAGGACTACGAAACCGCCGCGCAGGAATTTCAGACGGCAGCGGCGGATGAGGATAAAGAGACGGCGGCGGAAGGATACCGCGGCCTGGGAATGGTTTCCTATGAGACCGGGGATTATGCGGAGGCTCTCGAGGCGTTCGAGAGCGCGCTTGACAACGGGGCGGAGCAGACGATCGAACTTTATAACCTCATGGGAGTCAGTGCGATGCAGACCGGGGATTATGCCAAGGGGCTGGAGTACATTCAGTCCGGCCTTGCCATGGCGGATGCATCTGACGGCGGGGAGGAGGACGACAGCCTGATCCGCGAGATGGAGTACAATGAGATCATCTGCTATGAACAGCAGTCGGACTGGGAAAATGCAAAAGCAAAGATCACGGAGTATATAAGCAAATATCCGGATGATGAAGCTGCACAGAGAGAGGCGGAATTTCTCCAGACGAGATAGCGGCGCAGTGGACGCTGATGTACGGAGAAGCTGAGATACGACAGAGAGGGGCCTGGATCCTGGTTGAAGGATCCGGCCCCCTTTGTGCCGGAGGCGGGAGAAGGATGGGAATCAGAGAAAAATATCAGATAACAGGAGAAGCGGACAGATGTATGAGATGGAAGATATCAAAGAGAGGGTGATCCTCGTCGGTGTGGAGACCGGCGGCGACGAGCCGGCGGAGACTTCCCTTGACGAGCTTGCGGAGCTTGCGCGCACAGCAGGGGCCGAGGTGGCGGGAAGGCTGATCCAGACAAGGGAGAGCATCCATCCGGGCACGTATATCGGGAAAGGAAAGCTGCTGGAACTCAAGGATCTTCTGTGGGAGACAGACGCCACAGGAATTATCTGTGACGATGAGCTTACCAGCGCACAGCTCGGAAGCCTGGAGGCGGAGCTGTCCTGCAAGGTGATCGACAGGACGCTTTTGATCCTGGATATTTTCGCCGCCAGGGCAGTGTCCGGGGAAGGAAAGATCCAGGTTGAGCTGGCTCAGCTCAGATACCGGGCGTCAAGGCTGGCAGGACTCGGGAAATCCCTGTCCCGTCTGGGCGGCGGCATCGGCACGAGGGGGCCGGGAGAGAAGAAGCTGGAGATGGACCGGCGTCTCATCCGCGAACGCATCAGCAGACTGAAGCGGGAGCTGAAGGATGTGGAGAAGCACAGGGAACTGGTCCGCTCACAGAGAAAGCAGTCCGGGCTGAAGACTGCGGCCCTGGTCGGGTATACTTCAGCGGGCAAGAGCAGTCTTTTGAATGCTCTGACAGATGCAGGGATACTGGAGGATGCCATGCTGTTCTCCACTCTGGATACAACGACCCGGTCGCTGATGCTGGACAATACGCAGGAGATCCTGGTCACGGATACAGTCGGATTCATCCGCAAGCTTCCCCATCATCTGGTGGAAGCTTTCAAGAGTACATTGGAGGAGGCAAAATACGCGGATATCATCATCCATGTAGTGGATGTGTCCAATCCGAATATGGAGATGCAGATGCATGTGGTGTATGAGACGCTGAGGGAGCTCGGAGCAGAGGGGAAGCCGGTTGTCACGCTCTTTAATAAGCAGGATTTACTTGAGGCGCCGTCGTATCAGAGAGATTTTCAGGCGGACTATTCGATCCCGGCGTCGGCGAAGACCGGGCAGGGGCTTGCGGAGTTAAAACGTGCGCTGCTGGATATCATCCGCCGAGATCAGATCTATGTGGAGCGGCTGTATGATTTCTCGGAGGCAGGGAAGATCCAGCTCATCCGGAGCAGAGGACAGCTTGTGTCTGAGGAATATCTGCCGGAAGGGATCTCAGTGAAGGCGTATGTCCCGCAGGACATATACGGAAGAATATAGACATTTCCGCTGTGCGGCGGGAGACGCGCATGGCGGAACGGTTCAGGAATATGACGAGAAAAAGAAAGGGCGAGGTACTATGGTTGTAATAGACAGAGAAAAATGTATCGGATGCGGACTCTGTGCAAAGGATTGTCCGGCCGGAAAGATTGACGTAAAGGATGGAAAGGCGGCGTATACGCCGGAGTGCATCCAGTGCGGTCACTGCGTGGCGGTCTGTCCGCGGGCGGCGGTGAGCATCCCGGAGTATGATATGGATGATGTGGAAGAATACGATGCTGATACCTTCCATGTAGATCCTGAGCATTTCCTCCATGCGGTCAAGTTCAGGCGGAGCATCCGCAGTTTCCTTGACAGAAAGATAGACAGAGAGTGCATGGAGAGAATCCTGCAGGCGGGACGCTATACGCCGACTGCGAAGAACCGGCAGGCATGCCGCTTTATCGTGCTGCAGGATGAGCTGGACGAGTTCAAGGATCTGCTGTGGGATCAGGTGCCGGAGCTGGCAGAGCAGATGAAAGAAAAGATGCCTCATTACGCCATGCTGTTCAAATTCCTCTTCCGCAGGAGAAAAAAGGATCCGAAGGACGACGGTCTGTTCTTCAACACGCCGTCCTGCATCCTGATCGCGGCGGACAACCCGCTGGACGGAGGACTCGCGGCGGCGAACATCGAGAATATGGCGGCCGCTGAGGGCGCGGGCATCCTCTACAGCGGCTATCTGACACGGATCATAGAAGCATGTCCCAGGCTGAAGGAATGGCTTGGCATCCCGGACACTCCGCTTGTGTGCTGTATGCTTGCCGGATACCCGGCGGTTGCATATAAGAGGACCGCGCCGAGGAAAAAGGCGGATATCGACTGGAGATAGCGGGCTTAAGCGGCGGATCAGAGAAATCCGCCGTCCAGCCCGATGATCTGTCCGGTCAGATAGGAGGGAGCCCCGGCGAGCATGAGCGCCAGCCGGGCAGCTTCCTCCGGAGCGCCGAACCTGCCGGCGGGGACTTCCTCTGCCAGCATCCGCCGTTCCTCTTCATCCAGCCGGGCGTTCATCTCGGTATCGATCACCCCGCATGCGATGGAATTTACCTGGATATTACTGGGCGCAAGCTCCTTCGCAAGCGCCCGCGTAAGGCCGTGTACTCCAGACTTGGACGCGGAGTATGCGGCTTCGCAGGAAGCGCCTGCGGTTCCCCACATGGAGGAGATGTTGATGATCCTTCCGGATTTGCGGGAGACCATATACGGGACTGCAGCGCGGCAGCAGTAGAAGACAGAGGAAAGGTTCGTGTCCGTCACTGTCCGCCAGTCTTCATCCGACATGTCGGTGAGCAGCCCGAACCAGGCGATCCCTGCATTGTTGACTAAAGCGTCAAGCCCGCCGCAGGTGTTTTCTACGATTTTAAAGATGCGTCTTACCTCATCCGGATCACTGACATCCCCCGGCACGGGAGTACATGTGCCGCCGGAAGCGAGGATCTCATTTTCCACATCTCTGAGTTTCTCCAGAGATTTCCTGCAGTTTATAAATACATGCCATCCGGCGCCGGCGAACGCCAGCGCGCATGCGCGTCCGATTCCCCGGGAGGAACCGGTGATGAGAACGTTTTTTTTGTCCATTGCTTATCCCTCTTTTATTAAAATGATCTATTGGTTTCTTTGGTCACAGTTATTGTAGCGGATTGTTTTTCCTGCGTCAATTTTCATATGCCTGTTCCAGGCGGTATTTCCGGCTCCCCATTGTGCTTCTCATTTTCCTGTGCTATGATTGCGGTATCAAAGTAAATCATGTCAGTGGGTCAGCGTGAAGGCGCAGGCAGAATAACGGAGGTAAGCCTATGATCAGTGAAGCCATGGAATTCGCGGCGAAAGCACATGAGGGACAGTTCAGAAAAGGGACGAGGAGACCATACATCGTACATCCCAGAGAGGTGGCGAAGATCGTTTCGACAATAACGGATGACGAAGAGGTCATCTCCGCAGCAGTGCTGCACGATACGATCGAAGACTGCGCGGGAGTTACCCGTGAGATGCTGGAGAAGCGGTTCGGACCGAGAGTTGCGGAGATCGTGTCGCAGGAGAGTGAGGACAAATCTCTGACATGGGAGGAACGCAAGGGCGAGACGATACGGCGTCTCCGGACAGCGCCCAGAGAGGTGCAGATGATCGGCCTGGCGGACAAGCTGTCCAATATGCGCGACATCGACCGCGATTATCCGGTGATGGGAGAACGCCTCTGGCTCCGCTTCCGCATGCAGAGCAGGCTGGCGCTGGCATGGTATTACAAAGGGGTAAGAGACGCGCTGCGGGAAGCATTCGAAGGGACGGAGGCTTATGAAGAATACTGCCGTCTGATCGACAAGAATTTCGGCCCGGGTCCGGCTCCGGTGAACTGGAGAGAACAGAACGGGCACAATGGATAGAAGACGAAGGGGAGGGTGCATGGTTCAGAAAACCATGTACCCTCCCCGGTTTAAAGAAAAGGCTTCTGTAAATGCAGCATAGTCTTGATCCGGCGGAAAAGATCAGGAATTGTACTGCGCATATTTTTTTGGAGAGATTCCGACAGCTTTGGTAAACGCCTTCAGATAATTTGTGTAGTCGTTAAAGCCGCACGCCTCGCACGCCTCATTGACGGAACATCCCTGGCTCAATAGAGACTTGGACAGAGTGATCCGCTTGGCGGTGATGTATTTGTTGATCGTCGTGCCCGTGTCTGCCTTGAAGATGCGGCAGATGTAGGACTGACTCAGGAAAAAGTGAGAAGAAAGACTCTCAAGCGTCAGATCCTCCCGGATGTGGGTGTTGATATAGGAGAGGATTTCATCTACCTTTGTGTGGTGGGCAGAGGGCTCCTTCTTCTCCGCACTTTGATCCGAGCATCTGCTGTCAAAAGCACGGTTTAAGAAGACCATCAGTTCCAGGAATACCGTCTGGTCCAGAATATCTTCCCCCAGCCCTTCGTTGGAGGAAAGCTTGTGGATGAGGTAGACGAAGCGCGTCTGCTCATCCTGGGACAGGCGCATCCGGTGAGGCATCTCGGTATCGCGGAACCGGAAGCAGCGGGTCAGGTCTGTGGCGCCGGTAGAGAGGCGCTCAAGATATTCCGGATCGATGGAAAGGATGATGCGCTCATGCTTCTGCTGGTCGATCTGTGTCAGATAATGGCTCTCAAATTCATTGATCATGAAAATATCCCCATCCCTGATATCATAGAAGCAGTTGTCGATCAGGAACTGTTTCCCCCCTGAAATGGAATAATAGATCTCATAGCAGTCATGGATATGCATGTCCATGGCTTTTTCATCGTTATACAGATGCGCGTAGGCAAAACTATGGGTTTCCATGCAGCGCTGCATGGATTCCTTGCAGGAAATACAGGCTTTCATAGACTTTCACCTCCCTGAAAAATGATCATGGTAAGCATTCTGGCTTCATTATAGACACGGAGTTCAAAAATTGCAAGAAACGCATCAAAAAAAAACAGGAAATGGAATAACACGAATGTTATACTTAAGAAAAGAATAGTTTAGGAGGTACATACGATGGAAGTAAGAACAGCAGCATCACCGAGGGACGTGAAGCATTACACGACCGACAGGCTCAGGGAAGAGTTCCTGATCCAGGATCTGTTCCAGGCGGATAAGATCAATCTCGTCTACAGCCATATCGACCGCATCATCACAGGAGCGGCAGTGCCGGTGAGCGGAAAACTGGAGCTGACTGCAGGAGATGAGCTCAGGGCCGAGTATTTTCTCCAGAGAAGAGAGATGGGCGTCATCAATATCGGCGGCGACGGGATCATCACAGTGGACGGAAGAGTATATGAGGTGAATGCAAGGGAAGGCATGTATATCGGAAGAGGATCTAAGGACATCTCTTTTGAGAGCAAAGACGGGAGCGTGCCGGCGAAGTTCTATCTGAACAGCGCGCCTGCGCACGTGGCTTATCCGACAGTCCACATCAAACCGGAGGGAGAACCGGAGCCCGGCGTGGTCATCATCAAGGATGAGAATAAGGTGGAGCTGGGAACACTTGAGGACTCCAACCACAGGATCATCAACAAGTACATTGTCACAGGACAGGTGCAGAGCTGCCAGCTCGCTATGGGAATGACCCGCCTTATGCCGGGAAGCGTCTGGAACACCATGCCGGCGCACACCCATGACAGAAGGATGGAAGTCTACCTGTACTTTGATATGGCGGACGACGCGTTTGTCGTACACTACATGGGCGAGCCGCAGGAGACAAGGCACATCATCATGCACAACGAAGAGGCGGTGATCTCTCCGAGCTGGTCCATCCACTCCGGATGCGGGTCCAGGGCATATACTTTTATCTGGGGAATGTGCGGGGAGAACCAGGACTATGACGATATGGACAACATTGCAAACAAAGATCTGAGATAAGAAGCTGCCGCGGACAGTAACGGCAATAAAAAGAAAGGAAGAGAAGATTATGGTAAATTTTTCACTGGAAGGTAAGGTTGCACTTGTAACAGGCGGTTCTTACGGAATCGGATTCGCCATTGCCACTGCGTACGCTGAGGCGGGAGCTAAGATCTGCTTCAACGGAGTTCATCCGGAGAGCGTGGAGAAGGGAATCGCAAAGTATAAAGAAAAAGGAATCGACGTACACGGCTATGTGTGCGATGTGACAGACGAGGAGCAGGTCAAGAAGATGGTCGCGCAGATCAACGAGGAAGTGGGCGTCATCGATATCCTTGTCAACAATGCGGGAATCATCCTGAGAAAACCGATGCTTGAGACAGAGGCGGACGAGTTCAGAAAAGTGGTTGACACAGACCTGAACGCTCCGTTCATCGTATCCAAGGCAGTGCTTCCGGGAATGATCGAGAAGGGCCACGGAAAGATCATCAACGTCTGCTCCATGATGAGCGAGCTGGGACGCGAGACAGTGTC
>CALWQS010000030.1 GCA_944383745.1 uncultured Mediterraneibacter sp.
GCCTCGCTCTCCGCGATTGTTGTGATTCCAAGATACGGGAAGGCTTCCTCCATGATCTGCTTTGACAGCTCCAGCACGAGTGAGCTGTTGTCCTGTCCTTCCACGTTCGCTTCGTCAATGACAACATAGATCAGGACCTCCGGATTATCCTGAGGGGCATAGCCGATAAAAGAGAGCAGATAGCTTCCATTGCCGCGGGGAAGTTTCTCCGCTGTCCCCGTCTTAGCGCCGATGTCATATCCTTCCACCTGCGCCCTCTGCCCTGTCCCATAATCCATCACAGCCTTCAGATAAGTCTTCACCTGTTCCGAGGTCTCGGCAGAAACCGTCTTTCTCAGGAGCACAGGATCTTTTGTCTCTATGACATTGCCGTCCTCATCCTGGATCTGCTTCACCACATGGGGTTCATAGTAATATCCTCCGTTGATCAGGGAACAGAATGCAGACGCCATCTGCGTCATTGTCACGTTAAAGCTCTGTCCGAAGGAGTTTGTCGCAAGGTCGATCGGCGTCATCTCTTCCGCTGTGTAGAGCAGTGCAGAAGTGCTTGCCTCTGCCGGCAGATCAATCCCTGTGTACTCTCCAAAGCCGAAAATATGCTGATATTTTGTAAAGTTTTCAACACCGATGGACTCCGCCATATGCATCAGCGCGACATTGCAGGAGTTTGCCACTGCGTCCTGGACCGTTTCCGCGCCGTGGCCGCTCCGCAGATGACAGCCGATATTCGTTCCGCTCACCGCAAGCGAGCCGCCGCAGTAATAGGACTCATCGCCGGTCATTACTCCTGTCTCCAGCCCTGCCGCAACAGTAAACGGCTTCATTGTGGATCCGGGTTCGAATGCGTCGCTGACGCAGAAATTCCGCCACAGCTCGCTCATAGCGTCGAGCTGCTCGTCCTCGCTCATAGCATTCCACTCCTCATCCGTATAGAGGATAGAAAGGTCTCTCGGATTATTGAGGTCAAAATTCGGATAGGACGCCTCAGCCAGTATTTCACCGGTGTTCGGGTTCATTATAATCACCGCCGTATTTTTGCTTCCGAGCTCGCCTTCCCTTGCCTCCCCGGCATGCGCCTGATTGAACTCCAGAATACATTTCTCTACAATGCCCTGAAGTGTGATATCAATCGTTGAAACAACAGTATTTCCGTTTTTTGCGGCTTTGACCGTCCTCTCCACCGATGAGTCGCTGTCAAAATAGCCGTACTCTCTTCCATCCGTCCCGTTCAGCACATCATTGTAAGCGCTCTCGATGCCGATCGCGCCCACATTTCCGGAATAGGTAAATCCGATCACATCGCTGGCAAGGGTATTATACGGATAAGTCCTTGTATAGTCGTCTTCCAGCCACACTCCCTGCACATTGGGATAGTTTTCATCGTCATTGTCAATCTCATGAAACCTCTGTGCAGTCTCATAATCCACATCGGTTGCCATGACGGCATATCTCGTATCCGGCCTCTCCTTGATTACATCTCTCACATCCTTCTCTTTTATGCCGAAACAGTCCCTGAGCACTTCGATCGTCGGCTCAATATACTCTTCTTTGTCCGTCATGACCACTACATCGAGAATGACATTGTAGACTCTCTCGCTCGTCGCGACCTTTGTCCCGTTGCGGTCCACGATATCCCCTCGCTTGTAAGGGATGACGCGGCTGTCATAATTCTGCTGGTCAAGCACGATCTTCGTATAACGATTCCCCCTCGTGACATTGATCCATGTGATCCTTCCGATAAGAACAACAAAAGCCAGTATAACTGCCATAAATAGCATTACCAGCTTTCGTTGCATTCTGATTGGAAATTTTTTTGTCAAAAACTCAAATCTGTTTTTTCTTCTTTTTCTTCCAGCCATTTTCCAATAATCCTTAATTTGAAATATCTTTCGACTGGGCGAGCACACCGTCCTCCGGGATGCTGTCGTACTGTTTTACGTAGCCGCTGGCCGGGCTTTCATATTCGATCACAGTTCCCTGCGACTCGTATACCATTCCCATCTCATTCATTGCCTTATTGCGGACGTCTTCCAGATTAACAGAATCCACAGCCGCGTTGTACGCCGTATTATTCGCCTCTGTGAGATCCGCAAGCTGTTCCTGCAGAGCCGTAATATTCTCTGAATGGTTCACAACGTCCGACTGAAGCCTCAGATACATCACGCAGAGAAATACCGCGCAGAATGCAGCAGCCACAAGAAACACAGCATATGCCGGGTTGATATTCCTTGCCCGGTTTCTGTTTCTCGCCACCTGACGGCTCACATGCGCCGGAGCCTCACGGCGGGTCTTCGGCATTCTCTTCGGCAGAGCTTCCGCCTGCTGTACAGCGCTTCCGTATACGTAAAACTGCCCTCGATCCATATTTGAAATATTTCTTCTGTGATCCGCCGCGCGTCTTCCTGCTGCCATAGCGTAAAGCTCCCTTCCCAGTTTCTTCCATCCTTCCAGGCTCTCCCCTTCCTGTCCGGATGTGTGTTGTTTTCACGCACGCTTCCCTCTAAAGCCTGCGCAGGTTATGTCTTAAATACTCCCTTGAGACGAACCCCGTTCAAAGATCCTCAGCTTCGCACTCTTTGACCGGCTGTTCGCCGCCATCTCTTCCTCCGACGGAAGGATGGGCTTTCTTGTGATCACTTTCCCTTTCGATGTCTTTCCGCAGACACAGACCGGGAAATGACTCGGACAGGTACATGGATTCTCATTCTTGCGGAACGCGCTTTTCACGATCCTGTCCTCCAGCGAATGAAATGTAATGATACAGATCCGTCCCCCCGGATTCAGCATGTCAATCATGCCGTCCAGCGAATCTCTCAGCACGTCGAGTTCATGATTCAGCTCGATCCGGATTGCCTGAAACGTCCTCTTGGACGGGTGTCCGGATGTCTTCTGTACTTTCATTGGAATCGCGTGCCTGATGATCTCATTCAGCTGGCCCGTCGTCTCAATCGGCGCTTTTTCCCGCTCCGCCGCGATATGCTTTGCAATATTTTTTGCAAACCTGTCTTCCCCGTAATCGCGGATGATGCGGTAAAGCTCCGCCTCGCTGTAGTCATTGACAATATCCCGCGCCGTCATCTTCTGCCTCTGGTCCATCCTCATATCCAGCGGCGCGTCCGCACGGTAGGAAAATCCCCGTTCGGCCGTGTCCAGCTGATAGGACGAAACTCCCAGGTCCAGCGTGATTCCGTCGACCTTGTCAATTCCCAGCTCATGGAGCCTTGGCTTCATATCACAATAATTGCTCCTGATTATCGTGACCTTCTCCCCGAAGCCCTCCAGGCGCTTTCCCGCTGCCTCTATCGCATCGGCGTCCTGGTCTATTCCAATTAATCTCCCCTTGCCGCTTAAACGTCTGCACACCTCAGAGGCATGTCCGCCTCCGCCCAGAGTTGCGTCAACATAGATGCCGTCCGGCCTGACGTTAAGCCCGTCCACTGTCTCATACAGCAGAACTGATGTGTGCTCGAATGCCATAACTTCCTCCTTGCTGTCGTTCTTTTTCTGCGGATACAGGAAATGTCTGCAGATCAGATTCTGATTCCGATGGCCTCCATCCTCTCTGCAATCGCATCCAGATCCTCTTCGCTGACCTGACTGCGCTCTTCCCACAGAGCCTTATCCCAGATCTCAACACGGTCCTGGACTCCCACCAGGACCACGTCTTTCTCCAGATGAGCCGCCTTCCTCAGAGACGGCGGCACAAGCACTCTCCCCTGCTTGTCAAAACTGCCCTCCGAAGCGCTCCCGAAGAAATAACGTTTGAAAATTCTGGCATCCTTGTTCATTCGTGGCAGGGTTTCGAGTTCGGCGACGAATTTGTTCCATTCTTCCTGAGAGTAGACAAAAAGGCATCCCTCCAGCCCGTTACAGATAACAAAGCTGTCTCCCAGATCATCCCTAAGCTTGGCCGGGATGATGAGTCTGCCCTTTTCATCAATGCTATGGTTAAACTCTCCTAATAACATCCGGAACCCTTTCTCTTAATGTGAGCCCTCCACAGTGCTCCCCACTTTACACCACTGTCCACCACTTCTCACCACTTGACACCATTGTAAACCACTGTGCCCCCTTTTTCAACCCCCTTTTTTTGAATTTTTATGTTTTGCAGACCGCATTCATTACCGTCAACATAAGCGGTCTCAGCACGAAATGCGGAACTGGAGCGCCAGCGCGACGAGTGCGCGTGCAGGCGGCGGTTAAGGGCGAACAGCATCCCACATTCAGACGGCTGCCCGCCGGGCACACCAAAAAAAATGGGGTACAAGGAATTTCCTTGTACCCCACTTTTCGTGCTCTGCCGTTTTCAGGAACGGCACGCTCATATTTTACTGAGACAGACTGTTCAGGTAATCACTGACCGCAGTATAATCCACCTCTGCGACCGCCCTCTCCTTATTGGAATCATAGATATCGTAGGCGGAATATGCGATCCACCCTACCAGGGCAATCGCCACAACAGAAAGGACTGCCTTGCGGACAATGCCCATCATCCGTTCCTTCCGCATGATCTGCTTTCTGTTCGCTTTTTCCTTTTTATATTTGTCTACTTTTTCCTGGCTCATTTTAATGCTACTCCTTCCGTCACGCTGAATTATAGCTATTTTATCACAATCTTCACTATAATACAACAATTATCCCGCCGTCATTGGCATACATTGTGCTGATTCCTGCGGTGTCCACGATAAAACTCGCCTTCACCTTCAGGCGTTCCAGAAGCAGGTCCTTCACTTCCGCCGCACGCTCCGGGCAGTTGCAGTGAGCAATCGCCAGTATCTTGCCCGCCGGATCTTCCGCGTCTCTCTTAATGCAGTCCGCCATCTTGACCAGAGCGCGCTTTATCCCCCGCGCCTGGCCGAGCTGGCATATTGTTCCCTTCGGAGTAGAGCCCATGACAGGCTTAATATTCAGCGCGCTCGCGACGATCGATTTGATCCCTGTGAGACGGCCGTTCTTCCGAAGCGTGTCAAGATTCTCCAGCACAAAATACGTATGCTGTCCTTCGATATAGCGCTCCACAGCTGATACTACTTCTTCAAACGGCATCCCCGCCTCCTCGCATTCTTGTATCTTCAGAGCGATCAGAGTCTCGCCTACAGATGCCGACCGGGAATTGAATACATGGATTTTCTTCCCGCCGTACTCTTCCTTATACAGCTTTTTCCCCAGCTCCGCGCTGTTATATGATCCGCTCAGTTCGGAAGAAAGCGTCACCGCATATACTCTCTCAGCGTCACAGCGGTACAGCTCCATGTATTTCTCCGGAGACGGGCACGATGACTTCGGGCACTCCGGGCTCGCCGCAATCCTTTTCAAAAAATCAGCCTGGTCAAATGTTTCGTCGTCCGCGATCGTCACGCCGTCCACCTGCATGCTCAGAGACGCCGTCTCGTACAGCCCGCTCCTCTTCATCTCATCTGTAAGTTCACCGCAGCTGTCAACGATAATTCTATAACCCATAACATATCCTCCCAAACCGCCATGTGCATTCTATTTTTCCATTACATGTAGTTTTTAATACCACATATGAATATATCATACTTTCAAGCAGTTGGGAAGACCTTTTTCCAACTTCCTCCGGGTTTCGTCTGCGCTTCAGCCCTCCAGCTTGATCCTGCGCGAAATGCCAAGCGCAATTCCCATCTCCGCCATCAGGAACAGGATCGCCGTTCCCCCGTAGCTGATGAACGGAAGAATAATACCTGTCGACGGAAGAATCCCCGTGACCACCGCAATATTCAGAATAACCTGAAGCGCGATATGTACAAAGATTCCCGCTGCAATCAAAGAGCCGTACAGATCCGGCGCATTCTGTGCAATGAACATCAGCCTGTAGAGCAGGAATCCGAAAAGGCATAAAATCACCAGCACGCCGAACACTCCGAGCTCCTCGCAGATGATCACAAGGATCCAGTCGTTCTGCGCTTCGGGAAGGATTCCCAATTTCTGAGTACTGTTGCCCAGCCCTTTCCCGAAAAAGCCGCCGGAGCCGATCGCATACAGCCCCTGCATAACCTGAAAGCTTCCGCTGTCGGCGCTTGCTTCCGGATTCAGCCAGGAGATGATCCTCTGGAGTCGGAAATTCTTGCTGTTCGCCGCAGTCACCGAGAGTATGGCAATCACCGCCGCTGCCGCCGCTGCCACAATCCCGAGGAAGACAAGGAACGGCTTCGTCTTCGGATGGATCACAAAGATCAGGACACAGGTAATCGCCATCACAATGATCGCCGTACTGAGATTGTCCGTCAGGAATAATACGCCTCCCGAAGCAATTGCGCCGAAGGCGAACACCAATATGATGCCTTTCATAGAAGACGCTTTTTTCCCAAGCCTGCACAGAACATAAGAGATAAAAAGGATGACTGCGATCTTGGTGATCTCCGCAGGCTGCAGCGTCAGATTGCCCGGCAGCTGTATCCATCTCCTCGCCCCATTGGCAGTCACCCCGAGAGGCGACTTGACCAGGGCCATCAGGATCATAGAAAGGGCAAAAATCTCTGTGGCAAACGCGCCATATATATGGTAATCGATCCTTGAGACAATGAACATAACGGCGATTCCCACAAGACCGATCAACGCCTGCTTGGAAAAATAATACATATCATTGTCAAAATCAATCTGCGCGCTGTATGCGCTGGTGCTGTACAGCATGACCAGCCCGAAGCACATCAGGAAAATCACAATAAGGAGAAGGTCAAAATCAAAATACTGTGCCTTCTCTGCCGCTGTATTCCTCAGCCTGTGTATAACCAGGCTCAGCGAAGACGGCTGAGGCCCGCGTCTGCCCGACGCACGCGCATAATCCGGCCTTGGAGCGCGCACTGCTCTGCGCCGCTGCTCCATCATCCGCTGATAACCGCTTCCGTATCCGGAATAACTGCCGCTGCGGCGCTGCGCTCTTTTCGGCGCCTCGGCACTATAGCTGCCTTTGTACTGCCTGATAACGGGCATAGGCTGGGTATCCCCGCTCAGCCGCCTTCCCGCCGCCGGATTCACCGGGCGCATAGGCTGTGTGTCGCCAAGCCTGGGCTGTCTTCTCCCATTCTTTCCGTTTTTCTTCTGTCCCCGCCGTTTCACCGGCTGTACAGTTCTGCTTCTCATATACCATCACCTATCTTGCATTCATTGCCGGATGCATGGGTTTCCCATGTTCAAAAAACCGGTCATACCATACGAGGAAAATATACACTGTCCAGATCTTGCGGCTGTTGTCCGTCTTCTCGTTCACGTGTTTCCCATTCTTGTGCTCATCCAGCATCTTCAGGAGGAGTTCCGTGCGGAAGAACTTCTTCGCCGCATCGGACTGGAACATCTCTCTTACTTTTCTATAATACTTATCTTCTTTCAGCCAAACGCGGATCGGGATCGGGAAGCCCAGCTTCTTCTTCTCCGCCGTCTTGCTCCGAATGTTCCTCTCTGCGGCCGCTCTGAGCGCGACCTTTGTCTTCGGCGGACGCACTTTGTATTTCAGTGGAAGTGTCTCCGCCAGCTCCAGCACCTTTTTGTCAAGGAAAGGCACGCGGACCTCGAGCGAGTTGGCCATCCCCATCTTGTCGCCCTTCATCAGGATATCATGGACAAGCCAGAGATGCATGTCCACATACTGCATCTTAGTCACAGGATCTTTCCCCTTTACCCTGTCGTAGAGGGGACGCGTCACCTTCTGTATCCCCGGCCTGCAGCCCTTCTTCAGAATCTTGGCCGCCTCGCGCTCAGTGAAAATATTCGTCGCATTCGCAAAGTATCTCTCCTCCAGCGTCTTTCCGTGGCGCATCAGGAATCCCCGCCCCTTCATCCCGCGCGGCAGGCAGTATTCCGCAAATTTGCCGAGAAAACGGCGGATCCCCATCGGGATCTTATTAAATGCCGTGTGCTCAAGGGGCTCACAGTAAATATTATATCCTCCGAACAGCTCGTCCGAGCCCTCGCCCGAGAGCACGACCTTTACCTTTTTCGACGCCTCCTCGCTCAGGAAATACAGCGCGACCGCCGCCGGATCTGCGACAGGCTCATCCATGTAGTACTGGATGTCCGAGAGCCTGTCCCAGTATTCATCAGGAGTGATGACCTTCGCGTCATTCTTCATATTGATGCTTGCCGCAAACTCCTTCGCGTCCTGGATCTCACTGTACTTTCCCTCGTCAAACCCTACCGTAAACGTGCGGTCGACCTGCCCCAGATAAGTCAGGTAGCTGGAGTCCACGCCGCTGGAGAGATAGGAAGCGACCTCGACGTCGCTGATCTTATGCATCTCTACAGACTCTTTCATGACCGCCTCTACGTCGTCTACAACTTCCTTGAACGGCTTTCTGCAGTCTCCTGTAAAATTCGGCTCGAAATATCTGGTGATCTCAAGCTTTCCATCCTCGTAGGTAAAATAATGTCCCGGCTGCACACAGAAAACGCCTTTGAAAAAGGTTTCATTCGTCGGGACAAACTGGAAAGACAGGTAATTCCCGAGCACATCTTCATTGAAGATCTTATCAAACTTCGGATGCTCCATAAACGCCTTGATCTCGGAGGCAAACATGAGCGTTCCGTTCATCTGCGCATAATAGAGCGGCTTGATCCCGAAAATATCTCTCGCCCCGAACAGCTTCTTTCTCCTTGTATCCCATATCACAAACGCATACATGCCGCGCAGCCTGTCCAGGAGCCCTTCGCCCCACTCCTCATACCCGTGGATCAAAGTCTCCGAATCTGTGTTGGAGACAAAGACATGTCCCGCCGCCAGGAGCTCCGCGCGGAGCTCCTGATAATTGTATATCTCTCCGTTAAAGACAAGGACCATGCTCCGATCCTCGTTGTAAAGCGGCTGATCGCCCACGGAAGAAAGATCAATGATGCTCAGGCGCCTGAAGCCCAGCGCCGCATCCTCATCCACATATTTGCCTTCGCTGTCCGGGCCTCTGTGTATGATTGTATTCATCATGTTTACGAGAACCTGCTCTCTGTCTTCCACTCCGCCTACAAAACCTGCGAATCCACACATATCGCCATATCTCCTTTTTACCATCAAATCCTAATTATTATAGCCTCTTTTATCTTCAAAAACAACTCCCTGTCCCGGGTTCCTCCAGAAACGGTAAAAGCAATGATATGAATACGCCTCCTTGCATATCCATATCATTGCTTTTAGGGATAATCGGGGTAACAGGATTCGAACCTGCGACCTCACGGCCCCCAGCCGTGCGCTCTAACCAAACTGAGCCATACCCCGTCGACTTATACATTATATATAATTTCCCATGAAAAGTAAAGCGTAACATTTTTTATTTTTCTCCCATAGTATATTTATGTAAAATATTATGAAAGGAAAACCTAAAATGCCGAATTGTCAGAATAATATGCAAAATTCAAGGCAGACTGGATGTTCCGCTCCGCACATGGCATCTGCGCCGCGCAGCGCAGGCTTTTATGGGAACCGCGGAAATGTACGCCGCTCTGTCCCTGTTCCGCAGAACAGCGCTTCTTCCAGATACAGGCAGGAAGACTGCGGGCACAGCCGCAGCGATTCGCTGAGAGGAATGCCGCCCGCAATGGCTTATGTGCCGTGGCAGCAGTGGCAGAATATCTATGAGCCGTGCAGAGGGCTTGAGCGCGGCACAATCTTTGAGGATCTTGACAAACCGTTTCTCGGGAAAGGAGGGCGCCGTCAGTGAACAGCCAAATGAACCGCAAAGAACTGCTCTCTCATATCAATCAAGTCAGCTTTGCAGTCGACGAGGTGCAGCTTTATCTGGACACGCATCCGTGCGACGCTGAGGCTCTGGCTTATTTCAAAGACTGCAGCCGCCAGCGCTGCCATGCGCTGAAAGAATACGCCGAGAATTACGGACCGCTGACCATTGATACAGCCGGCGCCTCCTGCGAGGACAGATGGAACTGGATCAATGAACCGTGGCCATGGCAGGAAGGGGGATGCTGATTTATGTGGAATTATGAAAAAAGACTGCAGTATCCGGTGAAGATCACCCAGACCAATCCAAAGCTGGCGCAGGTTATCATATCCCAGTTCGGCGGACCGGACGGGGAACTTGCCGCTTCCATGCGATATCTGTCTCAGCGGTACACTATGCCGTACAAGGAGGTAACCGGGATACTGACTGATATTGGAACGGAAGAACTCGCCCACATGGAGATGATCTGCGCGATCGTCTACCAGCTCACAAAGGACCTCTCTCCGGAGGAAATCGAAAGATCAGGCTTCGCCCCCTACTATGTGGATCACACACTCGCCCTGTGGCCGCAGGCAGCCAGCGGAATGCCGTGGACGGCTGCAGTATTTCAGTCAAAGGGGGATCCGATCACCGATCTGAATGAGGATCTGGCCGCAGAACAGAAGGCACGCACGACATACGACAATATCCTCCGTCTTGTCAAAGACCCCGAGATATGCGATCCGATCAGATTCCTGAGACAGAGGGAGATTGTCCATTACCAGAGATTCGGAGAAAGCCTCCGCCTCGTACAGGAGAAGCTTGACAGCAAAAACTTCTATGCGTTTAATCCTGAATTTGACAGATAAGAACTTATGAAATAAAAACACAGGCAGGCGCATGGCGGTAATATCTCCGCCGCGCATCCTGCCCGTGGCTCATCATAAATTCACATCTTTATTCTTATATATCTGTGTTTTCCTTTTCTTACTGCTTCGCTCCGAGCGTAACCTCAACCGTCTGCTCTTCATACTCGCCATTTGTCTGCGGCACCTCGATTGTCAGCGTCACTGTCTCTCCCTTTGCATAGTACTGAAGCTGCTCCTGCAGGGCGGACATGCTGTCAACTGAAGTTCCGTTTATTGCCGTGATAACGCAGCCTCTGGTCATTCCGGCGCGGTCCGCGCCTCCGTTCGGAGACACCTCCGTGACATATACTCCGTTCGGCATATTCAGCTGCTGAGAATATTCTGCCGGAACGTCCATGCCTGTAATGCCGATCGCTCCCTGATCCGCCTCATCCAGTTTGGTCTTTGTCTCCTGATTCATCAGTTCCTGGATCAGATCTGACACATCAGAGATCGGGATCGCATATCCTACTCCCTCCACAGTCTCTCCGACAAGCTTGGACGAGTTAATTCCGATTACTTCTCCGTTTGCATTCACAAGCGCTCCTCCGCTGTTTCCAGGATTGATCGCCGCGTCGGTCTGGATCAGCTTCGCGCTGCTCTCTACCGTCTGTCCTGTCTGCTGATCTGTCTCTGATACAGAGCGGTTCAGTGCGCTGATCACTCCTGTTGTAACGGACTGTCCGTATCCGAGTGCGTTTCCGATTGCGACTGCCGGCTCGCCAACCTTAAGCTTTGTAGAATCGCCGAGCGTCGCAACTGTGATCGCATCCATTGTATCATCAGAAATAGATTTCAGCGGCACCGCGATCACTGCAAGGTCGTACTCTGAGTTTGTTCCCTTGATGTTCGCCTCGACACTTGTCTCGTCATCAAAGGTGACTGTCAGTGTATCGCTGCCCTCCACCACATGATTGTTCGTCACGATCAGAAGCTCTGTATCATTCTGTGAGATAATGATGCCTGTTCCCGCGCTCTCGCTCTTCTGTTCGCTGATACCTCCGAAAAAGCTCTGTACCTCTTCCACGCTCATATTTGTGATTGAAACAATCGAGGGCATCACCATCTCAACAATGTCCGAGACATCTGATGTGACCACGCTGGACGTCCGCGACAGGGAGGCACTGCTGTTCACTTTCTTTGACGTCTCTGACGAATTCTGCGAAGAACCGTCGAGCCCCAGCAGCTTGTTCCCGATAATATTCGATGTAAGGAACGTCGCGCTCGAGACCACTCCGAACAGGAGAGCCAGTCCTGTCACTGCGACAGCCTTCGGCATTTTCCTGTGCGGTTTCTTTTCCTTCGGCGGCTGCTGCGGTTCCTGCTGAGGCTGCTGTGAATACTGGCCGTCATACTGATAACTGCTGTCTGAGTTTTCCTGATTATAATAATTATACTGGTTTTCCATAAAAGATTACCTGCCTTTTTCATGTATTTCATCTTTTTTACAGCTTTCATAATAATGCCGTATTGTGATAAAATTGTGTTCATTCAATTAATCTTTCATGTCTTTATTCCACTGTCACAGATTTTGCAAGGTTTCTGGGCTTATCTACGTCGCATCCTCTTCCGACAGAAATATAGTATCCGAAAAGCTGCAGCGGGATGATTGCCAGCGAATTTGTAAAGAACCTGTTCGTTCTCGGAATATAGATCACATAGTCCGCCGCCTTTTTCACCTCGTCATTGCCCTCTGTCGTCACGGCGAGCACGAATGCGCCGCGCGTCCTCACTTCGACGATATTGCTTATCATTTTCTTGAACAGATCTTCCTGGGTCAGCACAGCGGTCACAAGGGTACCCTCCTCGATGAGAGAGATGGTTCCATGCTTCAGTTCCCCGGCTGCATATGCCTCGGAATGGATATAAGAAATTTCTTTCAGCTTCAGCGATCCTTCCAATGAAATCGCATAGTCGATCCCTCTTCCGATAAAGAATACATCCTTTGCCGCCAGATAACGGTTCGCAAACTTCTGGATCTTGTTCTTGTTGTTCAGGAGAAGCTCCACCTGATCAGGCAGCCTCTTCAGATCCTCAATATATTCCTTCACCTGCGCGTCGGAAATCTGTCCGCGCACCTTTGCGAACTTGACTGCAAGCAGGTAAAGCGCGATGAGCTGGCAGGAGTACGCTTTCGTCGTCGCCACGGCGATCTCCGGACCTGCCCATGTATACATCACATTGTCCGCTTCTCTCGCGATCGAGCTTCCCACAACATTCACAATACCGAGCACTTTCGCTCCTCTTTCCCGTGACTCTCTGAGCGCCGCAAGAGAATCTGCGGTCTCGCCGGACTGGCTGATAACGATCACAAGCGTCCCCTCTTCCAGAATCGGGTCGCGGTATCTGAACTCACTTGCCAGATCCACCTCCACCGGGATCCTTGCCATTCCCTCAAACACATATTTGCCGGTCACGCCTGCATGGTAAGCGGAACCGCAGGCAACGATCATCAGCTTCTTCACCGCGCGGATGTCTTCGTCAGACATATTCAGTTCTTCAATTACAATCTCATTTCCCCTGATCCGCGGAGAAAACGTATCTGTGATCGCCTTCGGCTGCTCGTACATCTCCTTGAGCATAAAATGCTCATAGCCGCCCTTTTCCGCAGCATCCACGTCCCATTCGATGTGGACAGGCTCTTTCTCGATCTGCTCTTCATCCACATTGAAGAACTCCATAGAATCCTTCTCCATGCGGACGATCTCTTCATTTTCGATAAAATAAACATCTCTCGTATACTTCAATACCGCCGGCACATCTGAGGCAATGATGCTCCCCGTCTCCGTATGTCCCACGATCAGCGGGCTGTCCTTGCGCACCGCGTAAAGTTCATCCGGAAAATCCTTGAAGATGATCCCAAGCGCATAGGACCCTTCCATACGGTGCATGACCTTTGTGATCGCGCGCAGCGGGTTTCCGTCATAGTAATAGTCAAGCAGGTGCGCAATGACTTCGGTGTCTGTGTCCGAGACAAACTCATAGCCTTTCTTCACCAGCTTCTTTTTCAGCTTCAGGTAGTTTTCGATAATCCCGTTGTGCACGACCGCAATGCTTCCGTCTCTGTTCAAATGCGGATGAGCGTTCACATCAGAAGGCTCGCCGTGAGTCGCCCATCTCGTATGGCCGACCCCCAGTACGCCCGGCATGGTACTGCCGCCGTGAGTGATCTCCTCGAGCACTTTGAGGCGTCCTTTCGCCTTCGTCATATTGATCTTTTCTCCGTCAAACACAGCAATGCCGGCAGAGTCGTATCCTCTGTATTCCAGCTTTGACAGGCCGTCCAGAAGAATCGGCGCCGCCTGCTTTTCACCAACATATCCTACAATTCCACACATAATGATATTCTCCCTTCAAATTTATAAAATGAGGCAGACTACAGCTGTAAATACCGCATCCTTGCCTCATTTTATCCAAAAATATATTTATTCAACTCTTACAGATCGATAAAATCTACCTTAAAATTATCGTCTTCCTCATCGGATGAGTTCTCCCTTTTCCCGATATCCGCCGTGTCGCCCGAAAAATCATCATCGATTTCATCATCGTCAGCTTCGTCATCGTAATAATCGTCTAATTCATCGTCGTCATCGTCGTAATAATCGTCTTCTTCGTCGTAATACTCATCCTCGTCATAATACCCGTCGTCGTCATCATAGTATTCCCCGCCGTCTGCGGCAAGTATCTCTTCCTCTTCTTCCGGGCTTTCCGCCTCCGGTTTCGCTTCTTCAGAACGTACGGCAAACTGGCTTCTCGACTTTTTCTGAACTGCCGGTTTTTCTTCCTCGTCTTCGAACGGGATATCGTATTCATCGTAAAGATCGTCCAGCTCCTGATTGCGGTGAACAAGCTTGACCGCAAACACGATCATCAGAATAAAGAGAATAAGGAACAATGCCGCCGCGGCAATGAGAACAATCAGTACATGACCTCCGATAAAACTGCCGATCCTGTCAAGCATAGAACTGTCTGACGTCTTCTCTTCTTCCTGTGCCGGAGCCTGAAACATCTGATATGTCCCGTCCTCTGTGTCATACTGGTAAAGAGTCTTCTCTCCCGTTCTCGTATTCAGGGCATACATCACATAGAAACGCTCTTCACCCGGCTTCGACCAGACCGGGAATGTCTGATCAAGAATCGTCATCTCCACCTGCTGATAGCCGCTCGGAAGAGAAACCGCGTCTTCCTCATTCAGAGGAATGATCGAGGTTGTATCAGAAACGGACAGCTCTACATAGGGTGAGAACGTCGCATCCTCTTCATTATAGAGGAAGAATCTTCCCGTTCCCGCGGAATCCACGAGATATCCCAAATATACGCCCGCCTCATTCACGCCGAACTTTCTTTCCTCGCCGTTAAATGTCAGCGTCGTCTCCGTATATCCGCTCGGAAGATCAGAGTTTGCAAACGCTTCCGAAAAATTGTACTGCGTCCCGTTTACATCAACCGTGATATCCGTTGTCTCGCCCGGTGTGCTTTCTGCCGGCTGCTCTGTCTGGTCCGTTGTCTGCACAGAGGTGCTTCCGTCGTCCGCCGCAGCGATCTGAATCGCAGATGAGCCTTCCTCCAGATTCAGCGTTTCGTCAGAATACAGATACGCTGTGCTGCCTGTGACAGTGATTGTCGTCTCGCCGGCTGTCAGCGCCCTGAACTGCATTGTTGTCCTCAGCTCGCTCTCGCTTCCGGTTCCGCTTCCGAAATAGGAAAGACTGCCCGAACCGTCGGCTTCAACCCCTTCTCCGCTTATAAACTCCAGCGCTGCGGTGTCATAGCTCATAGTGATATCGGCATCACCGATCGCCTCACCCTGTGTCCTCACGACAAGATCAACGCTGACCGTCTCACCGACCTTCGTCTCCGGATCCGAAAACATCAATGTTCCTTCTGCCGCATTTGCAATAATCCCGAACATCGGGACAGCCAGAAAAACTGCCAGCAGAACCGCGGTTAATTTCTTCATTAATTTCATGTAAGCTCCCTCTCTTTTGTTTTTTATATTCTGCGGAAAATCAAGGGGTCTTCCGCATATTTGCTTACTATCATACACGTTTTGCCGAAGATTGTCCAGATTTATCCTCGCCGGACAAGATTTCCGACATCATTCGACAGCTCCGTTCCCCTCTGCGCCGGTATCTGTTCCTCCGCTGCCGCCGGTCTGTCCCGTCTCTCCTGACACACCGCCTCCGGCATCAGAACCGCTGCCGCCGTCATCCGTCCCGCTGTCCGGTGCTGTATCCGGCTGTTCCGGTTCCTGCGTATCTGCCGGCTCTTCCGGCGTTTCCGGTTCCTCGCTCCAGGAAGAATCCGAGCCGTAAGTGGAATCATAACTATCGCCGCTGCCGTAGGAGTATTCTTCTTCATCATAGCTGCCGTAGGACGAAGCCCCGGAGCCCCCCGCTGTACTCACGGTGTAATCAATGTCAGCGCTCAGTGAAGTGACTGTGGAGGACGGCTGATAGCCTGTCGTGCCAAAGAGAAAATCATGCATCTTCGACACATTAGAAGTCAAATCCTCCGGAATTACAATACTGCCGAACCCGGAAATCGTATCCGTGGATTTTTCAACCGGAAATCCCATATTGCCCGCCAGGGTATATTCACTGTAGGCAAGGGCATAATTCAGGATCTCGGAAAGCGTAAAACTCGTGGAGACCTGCGGAAAGACCTTGTTGATAATATTATTGATCGTGACAAGGTCCGCTTTCTTCGCTTTTTCCACCATCTTCTCAATCACCGTCCGCTGACGCTCTGTTCTGGTAAAATCCCCGCCTGCGGTAGAACGGATCCTTGCATATGTTGTAGCCTGAGTTCCATCCAGGAGCTGCAGGCCGGCGCTTTCAATGTAAGCTGTCTCTTTTCCCGCTGAAGCTGCGGTTTCAGGGATGTACTGATTGATATACGGAAGCTCCGCCTCTGTGACCTCGATCTCAACGCCCCCGAGCAGGTCGATTGCATCTGCGATCGCTCCGAAATCAACCGTCACATAATCCTGTATGTCCAGATCGAGATTTTTATTCAGCATATTGATCGCCATCACCGGGCCGCCATAGCTGTAGGCGGCATTGCATTTCTGGAAAGTGCCGTCGGAGAGATCGAGCAGCGTATCCCGGTATACCGAAACCATCTTAATCTCTTTCGTCTCATTGTTGAGGCTGGCGACAATGATACAGTCGGTACGGTTCCCCTTTCCGAGATTCCCGTCTCTTGAATCTACGCCGAACAGAGCCACGTTGGTATATCCTTCCCCGAGATCCACCTCCGCGTTCTGCCCGAGCTTCTGATTAATGATCAGATCCTCCGCCTTGATCTCTCTGCTGTCAATCTTGCCCCACTGGGCCGCCACATAGACCGCCGCCGATACCGAAAGACAGGCGAGCACCCCGGCGAAGCAGACAAGCGCCCTCTGCCACATTTTCATTCTGGTGAACCAGTTCCCCTGCTTTTTCCGGGCGCGCCATCTGCCGCGCCTTCTAACATTTTTTGACATAAACACACA
>CALWQS010000031.1 GCA_944383745.1 uncultured Mediterraneibacter sp.
AATACGGTGTGTCTGTCGTGGTTGACGATGCCGTCTGAAGAATGCGGTCATATACCGGATCGGCGATGGCCGTATCGTATTCTTCCTGCGTAATGTATCCCTGCTCCAGCATATTGTTCAGCACACGCTCTCTTCTCTTCGCATTGTCCTCCGGATGCTTTACCGGGTCGTATCTGGAAGGATTCTGGGTGATAGCGGCGATGGTCGCACACTCGGAGAGCGTGAGCTCAGAGACATCCTTATTAAAGTAGCGGAGCGAAGCGGTCTGTACGCCAAGGCATCCCTGCCCGAGATTGATGGTGTTCATATACGCTTCAAGGATCTCATCCTTGTCCATCTCTTTCTCGATCTGCAGTGCAAGGTACTGCTCCTGAAGCTTTCTCTCGACACTGTCGTAAAATGTCTCCTCATTCACAAAGTTCGGAAAGACATTGTTCTTGATGAGCTGCTGTGTGATTGTGCTGGCGCCCTCGGAAAAGGAACCGCTCGTGATACCGACGATTCCGGCCCTGATGATTCCCTGGAGGTCGACTCCGTTGTGGTCATAGAAGCGCTCGTCCTCGACCGCCACAAAGGCATCAGCCATGTACTCGGGAATCTCTTCAAAATTCTTATAAATCCTGTTGGAATTTGAGTCGTTCAGCGACTCCAGCTCTGTGCCGTTCTGATCCACGATGGAGCTGGAAAATCCCTGCGGCAGGATATCTTCCGCTGTTACTTCAGGCGTGTTGTCGATGATCCTTTTGGCGAGGATCGCTGCACCGGTGATCCCGAAAACGGCCAGCAGGATGCAGCATACGATCACTGCTTTAAAAAAACGGACGCCGACGCGCTTTTTTTTCATTTTCTTCTTTGAAGAAATCGATTTCTTTCTTTTGGAAAGATTTGATTTTCCGTAATTCACGAATAACATCCTCCTTTATCAACTCTTATGATTATAGCAAATTTACTATTTTAAATAAAGTAAAAAATAAAAACTTCATATTTGACGGGAAATCTTAAGAAAAACTTGAAGTTTCCGGCATCTCTGGTATAGTTAAATCATTCGGTATACGGGAGGCGGAAAGCATGGATGCTTATCATACGGTATATAGAGGCGGCTCGGGCGAGATCGTGGAGAAAAAATCCAGATTTATCGCGGAAGTATTTCCTGTCACATCTGAGGAAGAGGCGATGCAGTATCTGGAAGAGGCAAGGAAGCGTTACTGGGATGCGAGACATCACTGCTGGGCGTATGTACTGGGGAGGAATCCTTCGGCGGAGCGTATGAGCGATGACGGAGAGCCGGCAGGAACAGCGGGGAAACCGATCCTCGAGGTGATACGGGGACGCCAGATCACGGATGTGCTCGTGATCGTGACCCGATACTTCGGAGGCACGCTGCTCGGAACAGGCGGTCTTGTGCGCGCATACACGGCTTCGGCGGCGGAAGGGCTGAAGCACAGTGAGATTATTACCAGATTTCACGGATTCAAACTGAGGATAGCGGCAGATTATACATCGCTCGGGAAAATTCAGTACCTGCTCGCACAGAGGAAGATCTGCATACTTGAATCCGTGTATACAGACAAGGTCGAGCTTATAGTGTTAATTCCGGACGAGGAAGAAGGAGCTCTGTATAAGGAAATCATGGACGGGACGAACGGACAGGCCGTTCTGGAAAAGGAGCAGGAGTGCTGGTTTGCGCAGACAGAAGACGGCATGAAGATATTCGAGGAATAGACAGGCGGTCCCGGGAGAAAGAAAAATGCAGACATAAAAGAGAGGATGCTTTTTACAGCATCCTCTTGTTCTTTCAATTTACGAAAATTCCGGCTCGATCAGACCGAAAGAGCCGTCTTTCCTTTTGTAGACGACATTGACCTCATCGGTCTCGGCGTTGGAGAAGACGAAAAAGCTGTGCCCGAGCAGTTCCATCTGGATACATGCGTCTTCCGGGAACATCGGTTTGATGCCGAATTTCTTCGTACGTACAATGCGGATCTCATCGTCTTCCGGCGACTCTTCCTGTGATTCAAAAAATTCCTTTTTGAAACTGTTTCCGGAGGAAGAAGCGGTGGGGTGCCCCTGACTTCTCGCAATCAGTTTGTTTTTGTATTTGCGAAGCTGGCGTTCGATGATCTCCTCGACAAGATCGATGGAGACATACATGTCATTGCTTGTCTGTTCGGAGCGGATGATATGTCCCTTGACCGGGATCGTCACCTCGATCTTCTGACGTTCCTTCTCTACACTGAGTGTCACGATGATTTCTGTTTCAGGAGTGAAGTACCTTTCGAGTTTTCCTAATTTCTGTTCAATAGCATCCTTTAATCCGGTCGTTACTTCAATGTTTTTTCCGCTGATAATAAAATTCATGCTGCTCAACTCCTTTTGTCTATATTATACAGGAAGAATGCGTTTTCCTGCCTGTATTATGTTCATATTATAGCATGAAACAGCGGCAATGTATAGAATCAATTGGATTTAAGATTGCTGCGTTTTCTCATCCTGGAGTCAAGTATCTTCTTGCGGATGCGAAGCGATTTCGGGGTCACCTCGAGCAGCTCGTCTGTGTCGATGAAATCCAGCGCCTGCTCCAGGCTGAGGATGCGCGGCGGTGTGAGGCGCAGCGCTTCATCCGCGCTTGAAGAGCGGGTGTTGGTCAGGTGCTTTGTCTTGCAGACATTCAGCTCGATATCCTCGGTCTTGCCGTTCTGCCCGATGACCATCCCGGCGTATACGCGCTCGCCGGGCCCGATGAAGAGGGTGCCGCGCTCCTGGGCGCTGTACAGACCGTATGTCACGGACTCGCCGGTCTCGAACGCGATCAGTGATCCCTGCTTGCGGTACTGGATATCGCCCTTGTACGGCGCATATCCGTCGAAGCTCGTGTTCAGTATCCCGTTTCCTTTCGTGTCCGTGAGAAAGTCTCCTCTGTATCCGATCAGTCCCCTGGAAGGGATGGAAAATTCCAGGCGGGTGTAGCCTCCGTTGGAGGTTCCCATATTTCTCAGCTCGCCCTTGCGCTGTCCAAGCTTCTCGATGACGACGCCCGTGAACTCGTCGGGAACATCGATATAGGCCGTCTCCATGGGCTCGAGCTTCTTCCCGTCTTCGTCGGTTTTGTAGAGGACTTCCGCCTTGCTGACTGCGAACTCATAGCCCTCGCGGCGCATGTTTTCGATCAGGACCGAGAGATGGAGCTCTCCGCGTCCGGATACCTTGAAGCTGTCTGTATTGTCCGTCTCCTCGACTCTGAGGCTGACGTCCGTATTCAGTTCGCGGAACAGACGCTCGCGCAGATGGCGGGAGGTGACGTATTTACCTTCCTGGCCTGCAAAGGGGCTGTCGTTGACGATAAACTGCATGGAGATCGTCGGCTCGGAGATCTTCTGGAACGGGATCGGCTCCGGATTCTCGGGAGAGCAGAGCGTATCCCCGATGGAGATGTCCGCGATCCCGGAGATGGCGACGATGGATCCGATCGTCGCTTCCTTGACCTCGATCTTGTCCAGGCCGTCAAATTCATAGAGCTTGCTGATCTTTACCTTTTCCTGCTTGTCGGGATCGTGGTGGTTGACGAGCACCATTTCCTGGTTCACAGAGATCGTGCCGTTGTCTACCTTGCCGATGCCGATGCGGCCCACGTATTCATTGTAGTCGATGGTGCTGATCAGCACCTGGGTCGGCGCGTCGGGGTCTCCTTCCGGCGCCGGGATGTAGTTCAGGATCGTCTCAAAGAGGGGCTTCATGTCCCGCTCTTCATCCGACAGGTCAAGGACGGCGACGCCTGCTTTGGCGGAGGCGTACACGAAGGGGCATTCCAGCTGGTCGTCGGATGCGCCCAGATCGATGAACAGCTCCAGGACTTCGTCGATGACTGCGTCCGGGCGCGCCTCGGGACGGTCGATCTTGTTGATGCAGACGATGACCGGGAGATCCAGCTCAAGGGCCTTGCGCAGTACGAACTTAGTCTGCGGCATTGCGCCCTCAAAAGCGTCAACGACGAGGATGACGCCGTTTACCATCTTGAGCACACGCTCTACCTCGCCGCCGAAATCAGCGTGTCCCGGGGTGTCGATGATGTTGATCTTGGTTCCTTTATAATGTACGGCAGTATTCTTTGACAGAATGGTGATGCCGCGCTCACGCTCGATATCGTTGGAGTCCATGACGCGTTCCGCCACTTCCTGATTCTCGCGGAAAACGCCGCTCTGCTTCAGAAGCTCGTCCACAAGAGTCGTTTTGCCGTGATCGACATGGGCGATGATCGCAATATTTCTTATATCTTCACGTTTTGTCTTCATAATATCCTACACTCTTTCCTGTTAAATCTTTCACTTTATGCAGCTTTTTCATTCTAACATATAATGAAAAATTTGCAAGGGCATCATTTTGCCGGTGTGCGGGAGCATTGCCGCGGAAAACAGATAATAAGTCGAACGATTTCCGCGGATGCCTGTTCTAAGCTGAAATGTCTGCACATAAATTTAGTAGTGACTCAAAAATACCGACAAGAGGAAGGGAGAACTGTAAATTATGTCAGATAAGGTTATTGAGAACAATCAGGTGACGGTGATCGGAGAGGTGGTTTCGGAGTTTACATACAGCCACGAAGTCTTCGGAGAAGGGTTCTACATGGTGGATATCCTGGTGAGGCGGCTGAGCAATTCCAACGACAGGATTCCTGTCATGGTGTCGGAGCGCCTCATCGATGTGACACAGGACTACAGGGGGATGTGCATGATGATCTCGGGGCAGTTCCGATCGTACAACCGTCATGAGGAACAGAAAAACCGCCTTGTGCTGTCCGTGTTTGCCAGGGAGATCGAGTTCATTGAGGAGGAACCGGACGGGGCGAAGACGAACCATATCCTTCTGGAAGGATATATGTGCAAGAGGCCGGTGTACAGGAAGACGCCGCTGGGACGCGAGATCGCGGACCTTCTGCTGGCGGTGAACCGGCCCTACGGGAAATCGGATTACATCCCGTGTATCTGCTGGGGGAGGAACGCCCGCTATGCGTCCGGCTTTGAGGTCGGAGAACATGTGCGCATACTCGGCCGCATCCAGAGCAGGGAATATGTGAAGAAACTATCTGAGACAGAGACCGAGACGAGGACTGCATATGAAGTCTCTGTGAGCAAACTGGAATGTATCGATGAGTGAACCGTGCCGGCTTCATCCGCTGTGATGAGGCCGGCTTTTCAGATTCATGTGTTGTGATAAAGTTTTAAATGTGATATTCTTTTTATGGTTGAAGTATTGCTGCTGTCCGCGCCGGACGGCTGTGAACGGCGGCAGGAGATTTATGAACAGGAGGAGAAATGAATGACAAGAATTTTGATGCATGGATGCAATGGGAAAATGGGAAGAATGATAACAGAGCTTGTCAAAAATGATGACAGCGCCGTGATTACGGCCGGTGTTGATACATATACAGGGATTCCGAATGACTATCCGGTGTTTGAGACGATCAGCCAGTGTGATGTGGAGGCGGATGTGGTGATCGACTTTTCCAATGCGGGAGCGATGGACGAACTCCTGGATTACTGCGCGGAAAAGAAGCTGCCGGTCGTCCTCTGCACGACGGGGCTTTCCGAAGAACAGCTCCAGAAGGTGGAGAAGACATCAGAGAAGACAGCTGTCCTGAAGTCGGCGAATATGTCCCTCGGGATCAATCTTCTCCTGAAGCTTTTGAAGGATGCGGCCAAGGTGCTCGGAAATGCAGGCTATGATATCGAGCTGGTGGAGCGCCATCACAATCAGAAGCTGGACGCGCCAAGCGGCACGGCGCTGGCGCTGGCGGATTCGGTCAACGAGGCGCTGGACGGGGCGTACCACTATGTATATGACAGGAGCCAGGTGAGACAGAAAAGAGACAGCAGGGAGATCGGGATCTCAGCCGTCCGCGGCGGCACGATCGTGGGCGAGCATGAGGTCATCTTTGCCGGCACGGACGAGGTGATCGAGTTTAAGCACACGGCGTATTCCAGAAATGTTTTTGCCAAAGGCGCAGTAGAGGCTGCCAAGTTTTTGAAGGACAGGGAGCCGGGAATGTATGACATGGGCGATGTGATTCAATTTTAAGGAGAAGTGAGTATGAAAAGGCTGGAGACCAGATATCTGGAGCGTTTGTCTGACCTTTACCCCACGATCGCCGCGGCGTCCACGGAGATCATCAATCTGCAGGCGATCATGAACCTGCCGAAGGGGACGGAGCATTTCCTCACAGATGTGCATGGAGAATATGAGGCGTTCTCACATGTGCTGAAGAACGGGTCGGGTTCCGTGAGGCGCAAGATCGAGGATGTCTTCGGAAATACGCTGAGCGCGAAGGATAAGCGTTCTCTCGCAACACTGATCTATTACCCGAAAGCGAAGATGAGACTCGTGCGGCAGACAGAGAGCAATATGGAGGACTGGTACAGAGTCCAGCTTTACCGCCTGATCGAGGTGAGCAAACGTGTCGCCAGCAAGTATACCCGCTCGAAAGTGAGAAAAGCGCTGCCGAAGGATTTTGCCTATGTGATCGAAGAACTGATCACGGAGAAGGCAGAGGTCAGCGACAAAGAATCGTATTATAATGAGATCATTTCAACGATCATTCGGATCGGCCGCGCGGAGGAATTTATAACTGCCATCTCAGAACTGATTCAGAGGCTTGTTGTGGATCACCTGCACATTGTGGGAGATATCTATGACAGAGGGCCGGGACCGCATATCATTATGGACAAGCTGATGGCCTGCCATTCTCTGGATATCCAGTGGGGAAACCATGATGTGCTCTGGATGGGCGCGGCAGCGGGACAGTGGGGATGTATCGCGAATGTGATCCGCATCTGTGCGCGCTACGGCAATCTGGATATTCTGGAAGACGGATATGGGATCAATCTCCTTCCGCTCGCGACATTTGCGCTGAAGGTGTATATGGACGACCCGTGTACCTGCTTCAGTCTGAAGGGGCAGGAACGGTCCGGTATGGAAGAGCGTGAAATGAACCTGCGGATCCATAAAGCGATTTCAGTGATCCAGTTCAAGGTGGAGGGACAGATCATACAGAGACAGCCGGGATTTCATCTCGAGGACCGGGCGGTGCTCCACAGGATCAATTATGAAAAAGGAACAGTGTGCCTGGGAGGCAGGGAGTACCACATGCTGGATATGAATTTTCCGACAATCGATCCCGCGGACCCTTACAGGCTCAGCAGTGAGGAAGAAGAGATCATGCACCGCCTTGAGCATGCCTTTAGAGGATGTGAAAAGCTGCAGCAGCATATGAGATTCCTTTTGGGGAAGGGCGGACTTTATAAGGTGTATAACAACAACCTGCTCTATCATGGGTGCGTTCCGCTTGATGCGGACGGCAGCCTGAAGGAGGCTGAAGTGTTCGGCAGAAAATACCGTGGGAAAAAGCTCTATGACGTGCTTGAGAGTTATGTGAGAAAAGGGTTTCTGGCCGTGGATGAGAAGGAACGCCGAGACGGATGCGACATCATGTGGTATATCTGGCTCCACCCGGATTCGCCGCTTTTCGGCAAGGACAGGATGGCAACGTTCGAGCGATATTTCCTGGAAGAAAAGGAGACTCATATCGAGAAAAAGAATCCCTACTATTCCTTCCTGGAGAATGAAAAGGTGATCAATTCGATCCTGAGAGAGTTCGGTCTGGATCCGGAGGAGGCGCATATCGTCAACGGACATGTGCCGGTGAGGTGCAAGGACGGCGAGAGTCCGATCAAGTGCGGCGGGAAAGTCATGATCATTGACGGGGGATTTTCCCGTGCCTATCAGAAGGAGACCGGGATCGCGGGATACACGCTGATCTATAATTCCTACGGCCTTCTGCTCGTGGCCCATGAGCCGTTTGAGTCCAAGGAGGCTGCCATTGAGAAAGAGATAGATATCCATTCCGAGACAATGGTGGTCAAGCGTGTGACGGAGCGCCGGCTGGTAGGAGATACGGATAAGGGGATCGAGATGAAGGAGCAGGTACAGGACCTGGAGCGGCTGCTCGCCGCATACAGGAGCGGAGAGATCAACGAGAAAATTTAATGTGGGAACAGGAGAAAATATGGAGAAAGAACTGGATATGGCAGAAACAGTGATGACGGAGCCTCTCAAGATCTATCTGAATGAGATCGGGCAGATCCCGCTTCTTTCTGAGGAGGAAGAGAGGGAGCTCGGAAGGAGGAGCGCGCAGGGAGACGAGTCTGCGAGAAGAAAGCTTGAGGAGGGAAACCTGCGGCTGGTCGTCTCGCTTGCGAAACGCTATACCGGGCGAGGCGTACAGCTCATGGACCTGATACAGGAGGGAAACATGGGGCTGATGCGGGCGGCGGAAAAGTATGACTACACGAAGGAAAATCGGTTTTCCACATATGCGTCGTGGTGGATCAAGGAGGCGATGCAGCGCGCCATCGACCAGCAGGCAAGGGAGATCCGCGTGCCCGTGCATGTGGCTGAAAATATGAAGCGGGTGCAGAAGATCTCCAAGGAGCTCCAGCAGGAGCTGGGCAGGGAGCCTCTTCCGAAGGAGATTGCAGAGAAGCTGGGCAATAAGACGGAAGAGGAAGTGAAGGATATCCTTTCTTATCTGCAGAACCCAGTGTCGCTGGAGACTCCTGTCGGGGAAGACGGGGAGAACAGCCTCGGGGATATGGTGGAGGATAAAAGAGAGGCTACTCCGGAGGAAGCGATGGATGTGCTTGTCCGGAAGGAAGAAGTCAGTGAGCTTCTCGCATCTCTCACCGAGAGGGAGCGCCAGGTGATCGGGCTCCGCTATGGGCTGGAGGACGGGAGGACGCACACGCTGGAAGAGATCGGGGGGATCCTCAATGTGACGAGAGAACGCGTCCGCCAGATTGAAGCCCGGGCGATGGAAAAGCTTCGTGAAAATGCAAAAAAATAGAACTTCCGCGCATAAATATTGCTGGCTGTGCAGATAGTAAGTATGCAACAATATTTGTGGAAAGGGAGACATTCTTATGAAAAAAATGAAACAGGTTCTTCTGCTCATGACGTGTGTTTTTGTCCTGCTCGGCACGGCAGCCTGCAGCAGCAGGGACAATGCGGACAACGGTGCGGATCAGTCTTCGGAGAGCGGAAACGACCGTACGGAGAACGGTGATGTGAACAATGTCACAGACGATAACGGCAATGTGAATGATGCCACTTCCGGAGACGGTATCATCGACGATGCGGTGGATGATGTCACGGACGGCGTGGACCATGTGACGGACGATATCACAGACGGCGTGGACAAGGCTGTGGATGAGATGACAGAGAATAACGGGGCGGACAGGGATACGCAGGAGAACAGATAGAAGATTCATGGGTTTTCATACAGGATGCCGCAAAACCGGGAAGGACCGGCTTTGCGGCATTGCTGTGCAGAAACGCAGGCTGCGGCGTGTCCGCGGCAGAGAGAAAAGGAGAAAAGGATGAGATTCAGACCCTGTATCGATATACATAACGGCAAGGTGAAACAGATCGTGGGCGGGAGCCTCCGCGATGAGGGGAACCGCGCGGCGACGAATTTTTCGTCGGAACTTGGCGCAGAGTATTATGCAGATTTATATAGAAGAGACGGACTGCGGGGAGGGCATATTATCCTGCTGAACCCTGCCGGTTCGGAGTACTATGAGGCTTCGCGGGCGCAGGCACTGGCAGCGCTCCGGGCATATCCCGGGGGAATGCAGATCGGCGGCGGAATCAATGCGGACAATGCGGAACAGTTCCTGGCGGCGGGAGCAAGCCATGTGATCGTCACCTCCTATGTTTTCCGCGGCGGAGTATTCCACAGAGAGAACCTGGAAGCGCTTGTGAGCGCGGCTGGGAGAGAGCATATTGTTCTTGACCTGAGCTGCAGGAGAAGAGAGGACGGCTATTATGTGGTGACGGACCGGTGGCAGAAGTTTACAGATGTAAAGCTCACCCACGGGATGCTGGATGAGCTTGCCGGATCCTGCGGTGAGTTTCTGATCCATGGAGTAGATGTGGAAGGAAAATCATCGGGAATGGAGACAGATCTGGTGAGGCTGCTCGGGAGCTGGGAAGGGATACCGGTCACGTACGCGGGCGGCATCGGCTCCCTGGAAGACCTGGAACAGTTCCGGCAGGTGAGCGGAGGAAAGCTGGACTTTACGATCGGGAGCGCGCTCGATCTGTTCGGCGGGAAGATCCCGTATGAGACGGTGAAAGCTTACACCTGAAGTAACAGTTCAGCCCGCGCCATTCGCAAAGCCGCACATACGTGCTTCTGCGGCGGCGCCGCCCCTCTGCTCATATACGGGCGCTCCGCTCATAGAGGAAGGGGCAGGATGATTTATGCCGGCATAAGAATCAGCCTGTCCCTTCCTCTGTGGCTGAACTGAAATGTAAACAAGTTATGAACTTGTTGAATTTGAGGGGACTTAGTGTTAGAATGAAAAACAGAGTGGCGTCGTTTATCGAGTTGTCGCAAAATTTAGTTTTAAGGAGTTAATTACAGAAAATGGGTATAATAGAGAAGATTTTCGGAACTCACAGCGAAAATGAGCTGAAGAGGATCTATCCGATCGTGGACAGGATCGACGCGTTAGGCCCGGAGATGGAGGCTCTCAGCGATGAAGAGCTGAGGGGCAAGACGCGGGAATTTAAAAAGCGCCTGGAAGACGGGGAGACGCTTGACGATATCCTGCCGGAGGCATATGCAGTCGTGCGCGAGGGCGCTACGAGAGCGCTCGGCATGAGACACTACAGAGTTCAGCTGATCGGCGGAATCATCCTTCATCAGGGAAGGATTGCCGAGATGAAGACAGGAGAAGGTAAGACGCTGGTGTCCACACTGCCGGCATATCTCAACGCCCTTGAGGGAAAAGGCGTCCATATCGTCACAGTCAACGATTATCTGGCAAAGCGTGATGCCGAGTGGATGGGAAAGGTGCATGAGTTCCTCGGGCTTACCGTAGGAGTCGTGCTGAACAGCATGAACAACGATGAGCGCCGGGCGGCATACGACTGCGATATCACTTATGTGACGAACAATGAGCTTGGATTTGATTATCTGAGAGACAATATGGTGATCTATAAAGAGCAGCTTGTACAGAGAGGGCTTCACTATGCGATCATCGACGAGGTCGACTCTGTTCTCATCGATGAGGCGAGGACTCCGCTGATCATATCCGGACAGAGCGGGAAGTCCACCAAGCTTTATGAGGCGTGCGACATTCTTGCCCGCCAGCTCGAGCGGGGCGAGGCGAGCGGCGAGTTCTCCAAGATGAACGCCATCATGGGCGAGGATATTGAGGAGACAGGAGATTTTATCGTCAATGAAAAGGAGAAGGCGGTGAACCTGACTGAGGACGGCGTCAAGAAAGTGGAGAAGTTTTTCCATATCGACAACCTCGCTGACCCGGAGAACCTTGAGATCCAGCACAATATCATCCTGGCGCTTCGCGCGCACAACCTGATGTTCAAAGACCAGGATTATGTCGTGACTCAGGACGGCGAAGTTATGATCGTGGATGAGTTTACAGGACGTATCATGCCCGGCCGCCGTTATTCAGACGGCCTCCATCAGGCGATCGAGGCGAAGGAGCATGTGAAGGTGAAGAGAGAGAGCAAGACTCTCGCGACGATCACATTCCAGAACCTGTTCAACAAGTTTGACAAAAAGAGCGGTATGACGGGTACTGCGCTGACGGAAGAAAAAGAGTTCCGTGATATTTACGGAATGGACGTCATCGAGATCCCGACCAATGTCCCGGTACAGAGAGTGGACCGGGAGGACGCCGTATATAAGACAAAGGAAGAAAAATACAAGGCTGTCGTTGAGGCGGTCAAGGAGGCTCACGCTGTCGGACAGCCTGTGCTGGTCGGCACGATTACAATCGAGGTGTCCGAGCTCCTGAGCAGGATGCTGAAGAAGGAAGGCATCAAGCACAATGTCCTGAATGCCAAGTACCATGAACTTGAGGCGGAGATTGTAGCGGACGCCGGTGTCCATGGCGCTGTGACAATCGCTACCAACATGGCGGGACGTGGAACAGATATCAAGCTGGATGATGACGCGAGGGCGGCAGGCGGCCTGAAGATTATCGGTACAGAGCGCCATGAATCCCGCCGTATTGACAATCAGCTCCGCGGACGTTCCGGACGTCAGGGCGACCCGGGAGAATCCCGCTTCTATATCTCACTGGAGGACGATCTGCTGAGGCTGTTCGGTTCCGAGAAGCTCATGGGCGTGTTCAATACGCTTGGCGTGGAGGACGGCGAACAGATCGAACACAAGATGCTTTCCAGCGCCATCGAAAAGGCACAGAAGAAGATTGAGAACAATAACTTCGGTATCCGTAAGAATCTGCTTGAGTACGACCAGGTCATGAACGAGCAGAGAGAGATTATCTATGCTGAGAGGCGCCGTGTTCTTGACGGTGAGAGCATGCGCGACACAATCTACAGCATGATTACGGAATACGTGGAAAATACAGTAGACCGTTTTGCATCTCCGGATGCAGCCTCAGAAGAATGGGATCTGACTGGGCTGGAGGTTACTCTCCATAACGTGATCCCTCAGCTTGAACTTCCAGGTCTGGAAGAATGCCAGGATAAGCGCCAGAAGGAACTGAAGCACCTTCTCAAGGAAAGAGCTGTGAAGGCGTATGAGGCGAAGGAAGCTGAGTTCCCGGAGGCAGAGCAGATCAGAGAAGTGGAGCGTGTCGTCCTTCTGAAGGTGATCGACGCAAGATGGATGGACCATATCGACGATATGGACCAGCTCCGCCAGGGGATCGGCCTGCAGGCATACGGACAGAGAGATCCGCTTGTTGAGTACAAGATGATGGGATACGATATGTTCGGCGCAATGACGAACATGATCGCGGAGACGACGCTGCGCACCCTCTTCCACATCCGCGTAGAGCAGAAGGTAGAGAGAGAAGAAGTCGCCAAGGTGACGGGAACCAATAAGGATGACAGCGCTGTGCGCGCGCCGAAGAAGCGGGAAGAGAAGAAGATCTATCCGAATGATCCATGCCCGTGCGGAAGCGGCAAGAAGTATAAGCAGTGCTGCGGCCGAAAGCAGCTCGGAGCGGGAAGGGCGTAAGACGGAGTATGCCGGCCGGCTCCGGCTGCGGTTCCGCTCCGGGACGCACGAAGGAGTCCGGCATCTAAGATATAAAATTTTGAAAGAGGTGATCAAGGTGGTTTTATTAGATGAGTTAAGATCAAGGCTCAGCGCATATGAAGAACCGCTGAAAGATTTGAGGGATTCACTTTGACCTGGCTGCAAAGAAGCTGAGGATCGAAGAATTACAGAAGAGGCTGGAGGAACCGGGGTTCTGGGATGACCCGGAGTCCTCACAGCAGGTGATGAAGGAACTGAAAGGGCTTCAGGATTCTGTTGAACAGATCGAAAAGCTGTATGCAGACTATGAGGATCTGTCTCTCCTTATCGAGATGAGCGAGGGGGAAGCAGATGAAGAGACTCTGGCCGGAATCGGGGAAGAGCTCGAACAGTTCCAGGATACTTTCGAGGAGCTCAGGATCAGCACGCTGCTGACAGGCCCATACGACAGAGATAATGCGATCGTCACGCTCCACGCAGGCGCAGGCGGCACAGAGTCCTGCGACTGGGCGAACATGCTGTACCGCATGTACACCAGGTGGGCGGAGAAAAAGGGGTACAGTGTCGAGGTGCTGGACTATCTGGAAGGAGATGTGGCGGGCATCAAGGGTGTGACCTTTGAGGTGAACGGGGAGAACGCATACGGTTATCTCCGCTCTGAGAAAGGCGTGCACCGCCTGGTGCGCATCTCGCCTTTCAATGCGGCGGGAAAACGGCAGACGTCCTTCGCCTCCTGCGATGTCATCCCCGATATCGAGGAGGATATCGATATCGAGATTAACGATGACGATCTTAAGATCGACACATACCGTTCCAGCGGCGCCGGCGGACAGCACATCAACAAGACGTCGTCGGCAGTCAGGATCACACATCTGCCGACCGGGATTGTCGTGCAGTGCCAGAATGAGAGATCACAGCATATGAACAAGGACAAGGCGATGCAGATGCTGAAGTCCAAGCTGTATCTGATGAAGCAGCAGGAGCAGGCGGAGAAGATGTCGGATATCCGGGGCGAGGTCAAGGATATCAATTTCGGCAGCCAGATCCGTTCCTATGTCATGCAGCCTTACACTCTGGTGAAGGATCACAGGACGAATGAAGAGATAAGCAATGTCGGGAGCGTTATGGACGGAAATATCGATCCGTTTATTAATGCGTACCTCAGCATGAATGCAGATGCACAGAAAGGGAGAAAGTAATGGTAAATATAGCAGTAATGGGATATGGCACAGTAGGTTCGGGCGTAGTCGAAGTCCTCAGCCTGAATAAAAATGTGATCACACAGAGAGCCGGGGATGAGATCAATGTGAAGTATGTGCTGGATCTGAGAGATTTCCCGGGAGATCCGGTCCAGGAAAAGATCATCCATGATTTTGAGATCATTGTAAATGACCCGGAGATCCGTATTGTAGTCGAGGTGATGGGAGGCGTTGAGCCGGCATATACTTTTGTGAAGCGCTGCCTGGAGGCAGGAAAGAGCGTCGCTACATCCAATAAGGCTCTTGTCGCGAAACACGGCGCGGAACTTCTGTCCATCGCGAGAGAGAGGAATATCAATTTCCTCTTTGAGGCGAGCGTGGGCGGAGGCATTCCGATTATCCGCGCTCTGAACTCGTCTATGACAGCGGACGTGATTGAGGAGATCACGGGAATCCTGAACGGGACGACAAACTATATGCTCACAAAAATGTTCTATGAGGGCGCAGATTACGATGAAGTCCTCAAGGAAGCGCAGGATAAGGGATATGCAGAGCGCAATCCGGAGGCGGATGTGGAAGGATATGACGCATGCAGGAAGATCGCGATCCTTTCCTCCCTGATATCCGGCCAGCAGGTGGACTTTGAGGACATTTATACCGAGGGAATCACCAAAGTGTCCAGAAAAGATATGATGTATGCAAAAGAAATGGGAATGACGATAAAGCTTCTGGCGTCCAGCAAGCGCCATAATAACCATCTCCATGCGATCGTATCTCCGGCGCTTCTCGGAAAAGAGCATCCGCTCTATAACGTGGACGATGTGTTCAACGCGGTCTTTGTCCGCGGCAACGTGCTCGGCGACGCCATGTTCTACGGAAGCGGGGCAGGGAAGCTTCCCACTGCAAGTGCGGTTGTGGCTGACGTGGTGGATGAGGCGAAGCATCTCCACAGAAATATCATGACGATGTGGAAGAGCGAGAAGCTTGAACTTCTTCCGATTGAAGATACCTCCAGGCGTTTCTTTATCAGGTTCAGCGGCACTTTGCAGGAGCTGAAGGAAAGGGTCGAAAGCTGCTTCGGTCCGGGAAAGGCCGTGCAGATTCCGGAACTGACAGATGAATTCGGTTACATGACGGAGTCTATGACAGAAGGCGAATATCGGAGGAAGGCAGAAGCATTCCCGGAGATCATCCATGTGATCCGCGCGGAAGACTGAGAGGCAGAGAAGATGAAATATATCGTGATTTTATGTGACGGCATGGCGGATGAGCCGCTGGAAGCACTGGGAGGGAAGACTCCTCTCGAGGCGGCACGGACAGAGAACATGGACCGGCTGGCCAAAGATTCTGAGGTGGGAATGGTCAGGACTGTGCCGGAGGGGATGGCGCCGGGAAGCGATACGGCGAATCTCTCCGTGATCGGATACGATCCGCGCAGATATTATACGGGACGGTCGCCGCTGGAGGCGCTGAGTATCGGCGCTCCTATGGGACCGGAGGATGTCTCGTTCCGGTGCAATATCGTTACATTGTCCGAAGAAGAGGAAAAATACGAAGACAGGCATATTCTGGACCACAGCGCGGGGGAGATCAGCACGGAGGAAGCGGCGGAGCTCATCGACGCGCTCAGAGCCGGCCTGAAAAAGGAAGGCTACTCGTTCTATGTGGGGACAAGCTACCGCCATCTGCTGATCCAGAAGAACGGCAGGGTCGTGGAGCTGACTGCGCCTCATGATATCCTTACGAAAAGGATCGGGGAATATCTTCCCGATGACCCGGTGCTGCGCGGGATGATGGAGAAGAGCTATGATATCCTGAAGGATCATCCTGTGAATGTGAAGCGCAGGGCGGAGGGGAAAAACCCTGCCAACTCCGCGTGGTTCTGGGGGGCGGGAACAAGACCTGCCCTGACGTCCTTCCGCGAGAAGAACGGCGTGAACGGCGCCATGATCTCAGCGGTAGATCTGCTCAAGGGGATTGCCGCAGGCGCAGGGATGCACAACATTATCGTGGAGGGGGCGAACGGCGGCCTGCATACGAACTATGCCGGAAAGGCAGATGCAGCGGTGAGAGCCCTCGCAGAGGACGGATATGATTTTGTCTACGTCCACATCGAAGCGCCTGACGAGATGGGTCATCAGGGAAGCCTGGAGGACAAGATACTGGCGATCGAGAATATTGACGAGAAGATTATCGGTCCGGTCAGCAGCGCGCTTGACAAGGCGGGAATCAGCTACCGCATGCTGATCCTTCCGGATCATCCGACGCCGATCCGTGTGCGCACGCACACAGGCGATCCGGTACCGTACCTGCTGTACGACAGCACACGGAAAACGGAGGGCCCGGATACATACAGTGAAAAGACCGGAAGAGAAACCGGGATATATGAAGAGACAGGCCATCATCTGATGGATCATCTTCTGTCTGTGAAATAGACGGCGTCCGCCGGTACGGCAGGACGATACAGAAACAATAACAAGCCGCAGGACGGCTGTCCGTTGACAGCCGTCCTGCGGCTTGACTGGTTCCTGAGATTCAGTTGTCGGGGATGTTGAGAACCTTCTGCGCCAGGCGCCGGTCGTCACTGGAAGCGTTTCTGTAATGAAGGAGCAGTGTGACTTCATCTCTGGTCAGATAGATCGTATCCCCGTTC
>CALWQS010000032.1 GCA_944383745.1 uncultured Mediterraneibacter sp.
TAGAATAAGATAGGCAGCCCCTTCTTTGTGAGCCAGCTCCCACGAAGGGGCTGCCTATCTTATTCTGCATGGCTTAATTATAATGCATATGGTTGAAATGTACATTTTTTTCTTTATTTTTTAGTCACTCGTAACATTGTCCGTTTTTTCCGGGAGGGGTATACTATGTCCAGAAACAAACGAAATACATATTTCTAAGGAGGCTATTTAAAATGGCAAGTTTATCATTAAAAGGAATCCAGAAAATTTATCCGAACGGATTTCATGCAGTAAAGGACTTCAACCTTGAGATCCAGGACAAAGAGTTCATCATCTTTGTAGGACCTTCAGGATGTGGTAAATCTACAACACTTCGTATGATCGCAGGACTTGAGGACATCTCCGGCGGTACATTCAAAATCGACGGCAAAGTTATGAACGACGTAGAGCCGAAGGACCGTGATATCGCAATGGTATTCCAGAACTACGCTCTGTACCCGCACATGACAGTATATGATAACATGGCATTCGCTCTGAAGCTCCGCAAGGTTCCGAAGGACGAGATCGACAAGAAGGTTCGTGAAGCTGCAAGGATCCTTGACCTTGACAAACTGCTTGACCGTAAGCCGAAGGCTCTTTCCGGTGGTCAGAGACAGCGTGTTGCTATGGGACGTGCTATCGTTCGTAATCCTAAGGTATTCCTTATGGATGAGCCGCTTTCCAACCTGGATGCAAAACTGAGAGTTCAGATGCGTATCGAGATCTCCAAGCTTCACGAGAGCCTGGGCGCTACGATCATCTACGTAACACACGACCAGACAGAGGCTATGACGCTTGGTACAAGAATCGTCGTTATGAAGGACGGCGTTGTTCAGCAGGTAGATACACCGCAGAACCTTTACAACACACCGTGCAACCTGTTCGTTGCAGGATTCATCGGATCCCCGCAGATGAACTTCATGGATGCAAAATGTACAGTGAAGGGCGATGACGTAACTCTGACAGTCGGCAAGCACGTGCTGAAAGTACCGGCTTCCAAGAAGAAAGCGCTCATCGACGGCGGCTACAACGGAAAGACTGTTGTACTCGGTATCCGTCCGGAAGACGTACATGATTCCGAAGCATTCATCAGCAACTCACCGGACAGCGTGATCGAGTCCAAGATCAAAGTATACGAGCTGCTCGGCGCAGAAGTATTCCTGTACTTCGATGTAGAGGGAACACAGATGACAGCACGCGTAAATCCGCGTACAACACTGAGAACAGGCGACAAAGCTGTATTCGCTCTTGACATGGAGAAGATCCACATTTTCGATAAAGAAACAGAGTTGACGATTACAAACTAATGTTTTAAAATCTGAATAGCAGCTTAGCGGTTTGCGAAGATGCTGTTCGCTGCTGACCGGTATATCCGGACAGCTGCCGCATATAATTTTGTATCATAATTGAGGGGGCTGCACTTTGCAAGGTGCAGTCCTTTTTTATATTCGGAGAATACTATGGCGCATACACAGGAACTGGACAAAGCACTGAATGAACTAAAACGCATCACCGGAATTTCCCTTGATGTTACTGCGGGCTCACCGGAGGAAGAGGAACTGGCTCTCGCCCAGATCCGCTGTCTCTGCACAGCTTACCGCGAGAAATACAACAAGACTGATTTTCTTCAGAGTCTCATGGTGAACGGGATCCCATCCTATGACATCTACGAGCGGGCGTCCCGCCTTCATATTAACCCTGAGGAAAAACGTGTCCTCTTTCTTCTTGAGGCGAGAGTTATTGACGACACGATCATGGCGATCCTGAAGAATCTGTTTCCGTCGCAGACGAAGACATATCTCATCTCCATGAACGAAAACTCTCTCGCCATCCTGCGTCCGGTGAAATCGTCGGAAAACGCTGAGTTCATCCGAAAGTCCGCCCGTATGATCGTCGATACGCTCAATACAGAGGCGCTCACCCAGGTTCAGCTCTCCTACAGTTCTGTCATCGAGTCGCTGACAGAGCTTTCCGGCGCTTTCCGCGAGACAAGCCTGGCGCTCAAGGTCGGGAAGCTGTTCTATCCCGAACAGACCATCTTCCCGTACAATGAACTGGGAGTCGGACGCCTGATCTACCAGCTTCCTGTCTCACTGTGCGAGAATTTTCTGAAAGAAATTTTCGGCGAAAATGTTCCCGACGAGCTGGATGAAGAGACGGCTGTAACCATTAACCGTTTCTTCCAGAACAATCTCAATATTGCAGAGACTTCCCGCCAGCTCCACATGCACAGGAATACTCTGATCTACCGTCTCGAACAAATACAGAAGCGGACCGGCCTGGATCTTCGCATTTTTGAAGACGCCATGGTATTTAAAATTGCCACTATGGTAATGAACTATCTACACACAGAAAGGAACTCTTAATCTATGAACGACGCATTATATGAACTGCTTGTAGCACGCAGGCCAAAACCTTACGATCTTCCGGTCAGACTCCTCATTATCCTGCTGATGGTCGCGGTCATCTTTTTCGGAATGCCTTTTATCGGCGTTCTTGCCGTCTTTATCGCCGTACTGATCGCCCTGGCAGCCTATTATCTGATTTTCCCCAGGCTCAGCGTGGAGTACGAGTACATTCTGCTGAACCACGACCTGCAGATCGACGCGATCTACAACCGTGCGAAGCGCAAACAGCGCATGACTATCGATATCCAGAATGCCGAGATTATCGCCCCGAAGTCTTCTCCGAGGCTCAATTCCTACCATTCTGAAAAGGTACACGACTTTTCTTCCGGAAGAAAAAACGACAATGTGTATGCGATCATGATCCCTGTGGACAAAAAGAACACCTGTATCCTTATCGAACCGGATGCAAAGATGCTGGATCAAATGCAGCAGTGGATGGGCATGAAGATGTACCGCGATTAAAAAAATGAGAGTGAGGCAGCAGCTTCACTCTCATTTTTTCCGCATCGGATAATTTCCATGCTTTCCCTATTTGCTTTGACTTCCGTTCTCCGCCGCATACCTGCACGCGGCGAGCGCCGCCACCGCGCCGTCCGCCGCAGCTGTTGTGAGCTGGCGCACCTCCTTGGTCCTGCAGTCGCCCGCAGCGAAAATCCCCGGGCATGACGTCATACAGTCCTCCGCCGCAAGTATAAAGCCGCTCTCGTCCAGCTTGACAATATCCGCGAATATCTCATTCTGCGGGATCTGGCCGACTGCGATGAACACTCCTGCCACATCGATCCTGGAGTCTTCTCCGGTCTTTTTATGATGCAGGACAAGTCCTTCAACAGCCATATCTCCCACAATCTCTTTCACAACCGCGCTTAACACAAACTCAATGTTCTCTTTCTCCCGCAGCCTTTTTACGATGCTCTCTTCCCCCCGGAACTCATCTCTTCGGTGGATGAGATATACCTTCCGGCAGTAATTGCAGAGGAACTCCGCATCCTGGAGCGCCGTGCTCCCGCCGCCTACGACAGCCACATCCCTTCCTCTGAAGAATGCGCCGTCGCAGGTGGCGCAGTAGGAAACGCCTGCCCCTGTCAGCCTCTCTTCATTCGGCACGCCGAGATGACGGTGCGTTACCCCTGTGGCGAGTATCACACTTCGGCACGGGTATTCCCGCCCTGTCGTCTCGATTACCTTGACCGTTCCCTCATCCCGGATCCCTGTCACACGCTCTGTCTCAGTCTCCGCTCCGAGCTTCATCGCCTGGTCGAGCAGGTTCATAGAGAACTCACTCCCGCTCACGCTTGCAATTCCCGGATAATTCTCGACCTTCGGGGAAGACGTGATCTGTCCGCCGAATGTCCCTCCTTCTATGATTACAGTCCTCTTTCCTGCTCTCTGTCCGTAGACTGCGGCAGTCATCCCGGCAGTTCCTCCGCCGATGATTCCAATGTCATACATAACTCTAGGCCTTCCTTCTTCGTATTATTTTCCTGCACCCTGCGCATATGCTTTTATGTTAGATGCATTTGCCAGCTTCCTGACTGAGCCGTTCTCAACGACGATCAGCGTCGGCGCCTGCATGATTCCATACTTTTTTACGAGCTCCATGTTCTCTTCCGCGTCAATCACCTCATATGGGATATGCGCTTTCTCCAGGGAGTTCGTCGCGATACAGCAGTTCGGACATGTTTTTGTCGTAAACAGAAGCGTTTTTGTCATGTTTTCATCCACGCACGCCTTCTCAGCTTCTTCTGCCGCCGCCACTGTCCTCGGACGCATATGAGAGTCTGAGATGTCATAGACTTTCCGCGCCTTGAACTCCTGTGTCTTACCGTCATTCCAGTTCTTTACCGGACGGTAGTAGCCGGTGATGCGGCTGTAAACCTCTGTCTCTCTTCCGCAGTGCGGGCACTTGTACTGCTCTCCCGACAGATATCCGTGATCCGGGCAGATGGAATAAGTCGGCGACATCGTATAGTACGGAAGCTTATAGTTCTCTGCGATCTTGCGCACAAGAGAGGCTGCGGCCTTCCAGTCAGGGAGCTTCTCCCCAAGGAATGTATGGAACACTGTCCCTGATGTGTAGAGCGTCTGCAGCTCATCCTGAATATCCAGCGCCTCGAACACATCGTCCGTATATCCCACCGGAAGATGGGAGCTGTTCGTGTAATAGGGCGTCCCGTTCTTCTCCGCCGCAGTGATGATATCCGGGAACTGCGCCACATCGTGCTTCGCCAGCCGGTATGTTGTAGACTCGGCCGGCGTCGCCTCCAGATTGTAAAGGTCTCCGTACATTTCCTGATAATCAGAAAGCCGCTCCCGCATATGGTTTAAGACATTTTTCGTGAACTCCTGCGTCTCCCTGTGGGTCAGGTCCCTGCGCAGCCATTTTGCGTTGAGCCCCGCCTCATTCATGCCGATCAGCCCGATGGTAGAGAAATGATTCTCAAATGATCCGAGATATCTCTTTGTGTACGGGTAAAGCCCTTCATCCAAAAGTTTAGAGATCACGGTCCGCTTAATATGGAGTGACCGAGCGGAAATATCCATCATCCGATCAAGCCTTTTATAGAAGTCTTTCTCGTTTTCCGAGAGATATGCAATCCTCGGCATATTGATCGTCACAACGCCTACCGAGCCTGTGCTCTCGCCGCTTCCGAAGAAGCCGCCGGATTTCTTCCGAAGCTCGCGCAGGTCAAGGCGCAGGCGGCAGCACATGCTGCGGACATCACTGGGCTGCATGTCGCTGTTGATATAGTTCGAAAAATACGGTGTGCCGTATTTCGCTGTCATTTCAAAGAGAAGCTTGTTGTTCTCTGTGTCAGACCAGTCAAAGTCCCTGGTGATGGAATAGGTCGGGATCGGATACTGGAATCCCCGTCCCTCCGCGTCTCCTTCAATCATCGTCTCGATAAACGCCTTGTTGATCATATCCATCTCTTCCTTACAGTCGCCGTAGGTGAAGTCCATCTCCTCCCCGCCCACGATCGCCGGAAGGTTCTTCAGATCCTCCGGGACAGTCCAGTCAAGTGTGATATTGGAGAATGGCGCCTGCGTCCCCCAGCGGGACGGGATATTGACCCCGTAGATAAAAGACTCGATACACTTCTTCACCTCAGGATAGGTCAGATGATCGGTCCTCACAAAAGGCGCCAGATAAGTATCAAAGGACGAAAATGCCTGTGCTCCCGCCCACTCATTCTGCATGATGCCCAGGAAATTCACCATCTGGTTGCACAGCACGCTCAGATGCTTTGCCGGCGCTGAGGTAATCCTTCCCGGAATGCCGCCGAGTCCTTCCTGAATCAGCTGCTTTAAGGACCAGCCCGCACAATATCCGGTAAGCATAGACAGGTCATGGATATGGATATCCGCATTTTTATGGGCCCTGCCGATCTCTTCATCATAAATCTCCGACAGCCAGTAGTTCGCCGTGATCGCCCCGGAGTTGCTCAGAATCAGCCCTCCCACAGAATACGTCACGGTGGAGTTTTCCTTCACGCGCCAGTCTGTGACTTTCACATAGCTGTCCACGAGCTCTTTGTAATCCAGAAGGGTAGAATTTAAGTTTCTGATCTTCTCTCTCTGCTTCCGGTACAGGATGTACCCCTTGGCTACATCATCATATCCTGCCCGGATCAGGACAGACTCTACACTGTCCTGGATATCCTCTACAGACACAAGCTGCTCTTTTATCTTCGGTTCAAAATCTGCCGTCACCTTCAGCGCCAGCATATCGATGATGTCCTGATTATAATTCTTCTCCTGCGCCTCGAACGCCTTTCTGATTGCCTCGCTGATCTTGACGAGATTAAACTCCGCGATCTTGCCGTCTCGCTTTGTAACCTGATACATGTATTGTAACCCCTTTCTTCTTCCATTGTATACAGCCGGCTCGCGGGAACTCATACGATATCGCTGCCCGTCCCCCGACCGGAACATCTGCCCCAATTCTATCATCTCATAGTAGAAGTGTCAACAAAAACACCAATATCTAGTGTTTTGTCTTTTTTACCTATCCAGATATTGGTGTTCTGATTATTTCTTATGCGTTATACAGTTTTCTGAAAAAACCTTAATCCATCCCGCGGATTTGGGCAGCAGGTATATATTTTCTAATGATCTCGAGCGCCTGTTCCATAATCTCCCTGGTGTACCCGTGCAATCCGGGCTGTATTAAATCGCCCGAATCTGCGAACGCCTGCAGGAAATATTGTTTTGCGCCTTTCAGCCAGCGGCCGATTGCTTCAAAGTCTTCCCGTTTATGAAATTCTCTGACTACTGTTGTCCGAAATTCATATGGGATTTCTCCTGCCATAAGGTACTCTGCACTTCGGCATACAGTTTCTGTATTGAAAGCTTCATTTCCAATCGTCATTCCATATTTTGCGGGAGCATTCTTTATATCCATCGCCACATAATCGATCAGTCCCTCTCCTGCAAGATGTTGAAGACGGTCAACATTACTCCCGTTCGTATCAAGCTTAATGCTGTAACCGATTGACTTAATCTTCCTCATAAATTCTTCAAGCCCCGGTTCAAGCAGCGGCTCTCCGCCTGTAATACATACCCCGTCCAGCACTCTCGAACGCTTTTTCAGAAAATCCATCACCCGTTCTTCCTGCATATCATTCTGCAGGTCCACATGCGTAACTAACGAAGCGTTGTGGCAGAACGGGCACCGGAAATTACAGCCTGCCAAAAAGATCGTACATGCTGCTTTTCCCGGATAATCAAGTAAGGTAAGCTTCTGCAGTCCCTGAATATGCACCTTTGCGCCCTCTCTTTCTGATACTTTTGTTCTCTGTCCGCATGGGTTACAGGTTTCGCGATACGTCGGCGCACGCCTTCATCGCCTCCATCACGGAGCTGCGGAATCCTTCCTTCTCCAGGACTCTCACCGCCTCGATGGTCGTTCCCGCAGGAGAGCATACCATATCTTTCAGTTCACCCGGATGCTTTCCTGTCTCAAGGACCATCCTGGCGCTTCCATAGACGGCCTGCGCGGCGAACTCATACGCCTGCTGCCTCGGCATTCCCTCTGCCACCGCAGCGTCCGCCATAGCCTCGATAAGCATGAATACGTACGCCGGAGAGCTTCCGCTGACCGCAACGACCGCGTCGATCAGACGCTCCGGGACAGCCTCCACCTTGCCGAAGGCACTGAGAATCCCGAGGACATATTCCATTTCCTCCTGTGTGACATACTTGTTCGGGCAGGCTGCCGTCATCCCCTCGCCTACGAGAGCCGGCGTATTCGGCATCGTGCGCACGATCTTCACCGGTTTTCCGAACTGATCCTCCAGCCATTCCAGCGTCTTGCCCGGCGCGAGGGTCACGATGATCTTCTCTTCTGTGATGCAGTCCCTTATCTCCTGTATGGTCTCTTCATAAAACTGAGGCTTCACTGAGAGGACGAGTACATCCGATGCCTCCGCCGCCTCCCTGTTGTCAGCGGTTACATGGATCCCGTATGTCTCTCTCACCCGGTTCCTTCCTGCTTCCAGGATATCCGCCCCGATGATCTCCTCCGGAGCGATAAGCCCTTTTCTGATAATTCCTCCCATTATGGCTCCCGCCATGTTGCCTGTTCCGATAAATCCTAATTTCATGATATGCGTTCCTCCTGTCTTCCCGTATTTAAAATTCATTCTGTACCGGCGCGGGCCGCCCCGCCTCACCGCACAGAAAAACTCCGCTCATCCTCAAGCGGGATTTCTTTTGCGTCCATCCACTCTATCGTGATAAAACGGTTGTTGTTCAGACCGACCAGCAGCTTATTGATGAGCGTCTCTCTCCCCTGCACTTCCATCGTGACAGTCCCGTCCCACTCATTCCGCACCCAGCCGGTCAATTCCATAGACTGGGCCAGATATTTTGCGGTATACCTGAATCCCACGCCCTGGACGCGGCCGTAAAATACAATATGTTTTCTGACCTCTGCCATACGTCTGTCCTCCCATGAATCTTATGCACATCCTCATTTTACTTCAGAGCCGCTCTGTATGCCGCTGCTCCATAAATGAATCTGCCTGTTTTTTATTGTAGCGTGTACGGACGTGAAAATCAATGAAGAGACCTGCTTTTCCGTTGAGGAATTTCCGCCCCTGTGTTATACTGGATAAAGACATACGTTCTGACTGCAAAGGTATTTCCTGAGCAATAAGGCGCAAATATCGGAAAAATGAAGGGAGAGGGCCTCCCTTTCTTTTGGTATACCTGCGTCTGTACGGCGCAGGTATTTTTTATCAGGAAGGAGACATGGAAATGGAAACAAGAATCGCTCTGATCGGGATCATCCTGGAGAACCGGGAATCCGTAGATACGCTGAATCATCTGCTGAGCGAGTACGGCGAATACGTCATCGGCAGGATGGGCATACCGTACCGCGAAAAAGGGATCCACGTCATCAGCGTGGCGATGGACGCCCCCGGCAGTGTCATCAGCGCGCTCTCAGGCAAGCTGGGGATGCTGCCCGGCGTGAGCACGAAAACAATTTACGGGAAGAACATATGCTGAGCTTCAGGCAGGGCCGTGAACTGATCGACCGCCTGGCAGACACGCGGCAGCTCAGCCGCGATGAGTGGATCAGGCTGATCCGGGGGCGCACGCCGGAGCTCGCAGAATATCTGTTCCGCCGCGCCCGCGAGGTCCGGATCCGCCATTACGGACACAGCGTCTATATCCGCGGGCTGATCGAATTTACCAATTACTGCCGAAACGACTGTCTCTACTGCGGCATACGCAGGAGCAATCAGAACGCGGTCCGCTACCGTCTTACAAAAGAGCAGATCCTATCCTGCTGTGAGAGCGGATACCATCTGGGATTCCGCACCTTTGTCCTGCAGGGCGGGGAGGACGGATGGTTCACTGAAGACCGGATGGCGGAGATCATTTCCGAGATCCATTCTTCCTGGCCGGACTGCGCAGTCACGCTGTCTGTCGGCGAACTGCCGCGCAAAAGCTTCCAGCGCTTCTTTGACGCCGGGGCGGACCGCTATCTTCTCCGGCACGAGACCTTTGACGCAGCCCACTACCGTATGCTGCACCCGCCGTCTCTGAGCGCTGCCCGCCGCCGGCAGTGTCTGTGGGATTTAAAAGAAATCGGCTATCAGGTTGGAACGGGGTTCATGGTCGGTTCTCCTTTCCAGACAGCGGAAAACCTGGCGGACGACATGCTTTTCCTGAAACGGCTGGATCCGCAGATGGCAGGGATCGGGCCTTTCATCCCGCACCACGATACCCCCTTTGCCGACAGGCCTGCGGGAACGCTGGAGCTCACGCTGTTCCTGCTCGGCCTGATCAGGCTCATGATCCCGAAGATCCTGCTTCCCGCGACCACGGCGCTTGGCACCATCGCGGAGGATGGGCGGGAAAAAGGGATCCTCGCCGGAGCGAACGTGGTGATGCCGAATCTGTCGCCCCCGCATGTGCGGGAGAATTATCTGCTGTACGACAACAAGCTCTGCACAGGCAGCGAGGCGGCCGAAAGCCTGCAGAGCCTGGAGCAGAGGATGGAGGCCATCGGATACCGCATCGCGGTCTCCCGGGGCGACTCCCTGAATCTGCATCCCTGACATTCCACACCCGAAGCATGTCGCTGAACAAAATATAGATGAGGAGGATATTTTATCATGTACGATGTCAACTCAAAATGCGCAGACGATTTCATCAATCACGAAGAGATCCTGGAAACGCTCGCCTACGCAGATGAAAACAAAGAAAATATTGAACTGGTCGACGCCATCATTGAGAAGGCAAAAAAGAGAAAGGGACTGACCCACAGAGAAGCCTCTGTTCTTCTCGCCTGTCCGATCGAAGAGAAGAATCAGGAGATTTATAAGCTGGCAGAACAGATCAAGAAGGACTTCTACGGCAATCGGATCGTCATGTTCGCCCCGCTGTATCTGTCCAACTACTGCATCAACGGATGCACCTACTGCCCGTATCACGCGAAGAACAAACACATTCCCCGCAAACAGCTCTCCCAGGAGGACATCCGACGTGAGGTAATCGCGCTCCAGGATATGGGGCATAAACGCCTGGCACTGGAGGCCGGGGAGGATCCTGTCCGCAATACGATGGACTATTATCTGAAATCTATCGATACGATCTACAGCATCAAGCACAAGAACGGGGCGATCCGCCGCGTCAATATCAATATCGCAGCCACCACGGCGGACAACTACCGACTTCTGAAAGAGGCGGGGATCGGAACCTACATCCTGTTCCAGGAGACTTATCACAAAGAAAGCTACCTGGAGCTCCATCCCACCGGGCCGAAGCACGACTACAACTACCACACCGAAGCCATGGACCGCGCCATGGAGGGCGGTATCGACGACGTAGGCCTTGGCGTGCTCTTCGGGCTTGACAAATACCGCTATGAGTTCGCCGGGCTCCTGATGCACGCCGAGCACCTTGAGGCAGCGTTCGGCGTAGGGCCGCATACGATCAGCGTTCCCCGTCTGAAGCACGCGGACGACATCAATCCGGAAGAATTTGACAACGGGATCGATGACGACACCTTCCTCAAGATTATCGCCTGCATCCGCATCGCCGTGCCGTACACAGGCATGATCATTTCTACCCGCGAGGGCAGAAAGTGCCGTGAGCGCGCCCTTCATCTCGGCATCTCGCAGATCAGCGGCGGGTCACGCACGAGCGTGGGCGGCTACTACGAACCGGAGCCGGAGGATGAGAGCTCCGAGCAGTTCGACGTCAGCGACAGCCGCACACTTGACGAGGTCGTCCGCTGGCTCATGGAGATGGACTACATCCCCAGCTTCTGCACCGCATGCTACCGAGCAGGACGCACGGGCGACCGCTTCATGTCGCTGTGTAAGAGCGGGCAGATCCAGAACTGCTGCCATCCGAATGCACTTATGACTCTCAAGGAATATCTGATGGACTATGCCTCCCCCGAGACAAAGGCTCTGGGAGACCGGCTGATCGAAAAAGAGGTGCTCAATGTACCGAACGAAAAAGTGAGAAAGACCGTGCTCGAGAATCTGCAGCTGATCGAGCAGGATAACAGGCGGGATTTCCGCTTCTAGGCAGACATCCGGCATTGCCCGTTTTCCTTTTTGCCCCTGATACCGGACCGGCGCTGTTCTCTGCGCCGGCCCGGTATCATCTTATAAAAAGAACACCGCAGGAAACAGGCATGAATGCTGCACACAGCAGCCAGGCTGTTAAATCCTCGTCCGCCTGTACTGCGTGGGCGTCATCCCGTTTTTCACCTTAAAGGCTTTGGAAAAGACGAGCGGGTCTCCATAGCCGCAGGACAGCGCCACGCTCTCCACGGAGAGATCTGTTATGAGCAGAAGCTCCGCCGCCCGTGTGAGCCTGTAATTCGCCAGATACTCCTTCGGAGATACATTCAGCTCACGCTGAAAGAGCGTGTACAGATAGCTCCTGTTGATACACACGTAGTCCGCAATATCTGTAATGCGGATCGGATTGCAGAAGTTATCCTGGATATACTCCACCGCTTTCCTGACATACAGGCTTCCGCCTCCCTCTTCCCGGACCGTCATCACATCAAGGTCCTCCGAGAGAGTTCCAAAGAAAGAGTACAGAAGCCCTTCCAGCATGAACTGGTTCGATGTCGTGTACGTATTATGGCGGAGCATCTCGCGCACGGTCTCCTCCAGCCGTTCCCCCCTGCTGCTCTGATAGATGAGCCTGTTCTCCCCCAGTCCCATGCCCCTCAGATACTCCGCCGCGCGCTCACCGTCAAATCCCACCCATAAATACGTCCATGGTTCTTCCTGATCAGCCTGGTAAAACGTCTGCACCCCCGGCTCGATCAGGAATCCCTGCCCTGCCTCCAGCTCAAATCTTGTCCCGCCCACACTGTAGCTGCCTTTTCCCCGCAGAATATAATGGATAATATAGTTCGGGCGGACAGCCGGACCGAAGCTGTGGCGCGGACTGCACTGCGCATATCCGCAGAAGCACAGGTACAGATCTGAGAACTGCCTCTCCCTCACCTGCAATACATAAGAATCTTCCATAATCTCACGACTTCGGCGGCATGAAGCTTAAGATCAGCTGCGCCACATTCGAGATCGGCATCGTCTGGAGCCATATACGTCCCGGTCCGGTCACAACTGTATTGAATATGCCTTCTCCGCCAAACACCATATTTTTGATTCCTGGTACCGTCCTGACCTCTATGCCGCATGACCCTTCCATTGCCGCCAGATACCCGGTATCCACAACGATCTGCTGCCCGGGCTGCAGGTCATACTCGACTATGTGGCCGTCGAACTCAAGAAATGCCGTGCCCTGCCCGGAAAGCCGCTGCATGATGAAGCCTTCGCCGCCGAAGAACCCTGCTCCGAGTTTCTTCTGGAAAAATACAGACAGCTCCACCCCCGACTCTGCCGCAAGGAAGCCTGATTTCTGAACAATGATCTCCCGTCCCGGCCCGATCTCATATGCCTTGATCTGTCCCGGGAAGCTTGATGCGAATGCGATCAGCCCATTGCCGCCCTGCGCCGTATAACGGTTCTGGAAGAGCGCCTCTCCCGCGAACATCCTGCCCAGCGCTTTGCCGATCCCTCCGCCTGTCGTCGTCTCCATCTTCATGTTCGGCGACATCCAGCTCATGGAGCCTCTCTCTGTTATCATCTGCTCTCCGCCTTCCAGATAGCATATTACTACAGGAAGCGTCTCGCCTTTGATCTCGTACCTCATACCTAGATCCTCCTCATATTTATTTTTTTCAGCAGGCAGTAAAAAGCCCTGCGTCCGATACATTTTCATAGTACCACACGCAGGGTCTTATTTCACTATTTTTCCGTCTCTTCCCCTTCCGGAATCTCCGTCTTCGGAAGAGTGATATCCGCCTTGAACAGATCTGCCTCTGTCGAGATCTTGAGCGTCCCGTGCTGCAGCTCTACGAAGCTCTTCGCAATGGCGAGTCCCAGCCCGGAGCCTTCGGTATTTCTCGAAGAGTCGCCGCGCACGAACCGGTCCGTAATCTCATCCACATTGAAGTCCAGTTCGGCAGCCGACACATTTTTCATAGAGATCCTGACGTCATCCTCCGTCTCTTCCATCTCGATATACACCCTCGTATGCGGCATTGCATACTTGGTGATATTGACGATCAGGTTCTCAAAGATCCGGTATGTCTTCTGGCTGTCCAGCCACATCACGATCTTGTGCTCCGGCAGTTTCCAGCGGAACTCCAGGTCCGCCTCCCTGATCTTGCTGTCATTTTCCAGCCCCACCTGCTTGAGCAGGTCCACGATGTCCACCTTCATATAATGCATGATCACATTCTTGCTTGCCGCCTTGCTGATCTCAAAGAGATCCTCGATCAGGATCTTCAGCCGCAGCGACTTGCGCTCCAGCACCTCGATATACTCTTTCCTCTTTGTCTCGTCTCCCTCATTCTTCAGGAGATCCACATACGTAATGATCGCCGTGAGCGGCGTCCTCAGGTCGTGGGAGACATTAGTCACCAGCTCCGTCTTCATCCGCTCGTTCTTAACCTCTTCCTCCACAGCCTTCTTGAACCCTTTCTGGATCTTCTTCAGCTCATCCTGGATCGGGTTGAACAGTCCGATATCTCCCTCGATCGGCACATCCAGATGTCCCTCCGCCAGCTGGTTCGTCGACCTTAAGAGCAGCTTATATTTTCCCTGCAGATCACTTGTAAACCTCCGGAGAAAGAGGAACAGCAGCAGGGAGTAAATAATCAGCGCAAATGTCCCGTAATACCAGAACAGGCACACAATAAACAGGATCGCGAAATTGAGCAGCACGATCCTCAATATCGTCCGGTTCGTCTTATCCTGAAAGTCCAGATGCAGGAGCGCGTCATACTGTTTTGCCAGAAATCCCTTCAGCCTCCGGAAGGCGCCTCCTGCCTTTTTCTTCACAGCCCCACCATATGCGTCACCTCTCTTTCTGATCCGCCGGACAAGCTTTGCCGTCAGCGTCCTCCTGCTCCAGTACGCGCGTTTCATCCGGATCATCGCGCGCAGCGACGTGACCGCCCAGAAGATCAGCCCGAATACCGCAATCCACATCAGGAAATTGACCGCCGCCGCAAGGACCGTGACTCCATTCCCGGAACCCGGCAGGAGCGTGCCCTTGACTGTATGGTAGGCCACATACGCCGGGAGATTCATTATATCGGCGGACGCAAGCATCAGCAGGAGGAGACCTGCCGGGATCTCGAACGGCGCCTGGAAGATCTTCATCTCACTGATATCAAGCCTTCTGAGACAGGGAAGGAGGAGCGCAGCCGCCGCGGTCAGCAGAGTCATCATCTCAAGCGTGTCCTGGTATGCCGGAGAATTTGAAAAGTTGTAAAAGCTCAGCTCCAGAGGTCTCTGTACCTCGCAGTATGCGTTTAGATTCGCTTCCGTCATGCCGTAGACCACGGTGACATTTTCCGGCGTCGAGATGGATGACAGTTCATAATCATACAGCACATTATCAAATTCCGTGAGATACCGCTGTTCCAGGCTGTATGCTGTCTCCGGCTCAAGCGCGCCGCCGTCCACCTGAATGCCTGAGAGCTCCCCGGATTCTCCGAAGTCAAACAAAACGCGGAACGTGTAATACTGTGATTCCTCCTCGGAAAGCCGCCCTGCCTCAGCCTCGCTCGTATCGCTCAGAAGAGACTCTCCCTCGCTGTCAAAGACGCCGTAATCCATGTATTTGCGCAGAAGCTCAAAAGGTCTCTGCCCGTACCGCTCCAGCACATCCGAAAATGCGGTTTCCCGTGAATACTCATTGTACAGCAGATAATTCCCCTCGCTCAGGTCGCCGCCCATTTCATAAAGCGTCTTGTCCTGCCTTGCCCCTATGTCCTCGCTGCTTTCCACCCACTCTTCCATATCCTGGTATCTTAGCATCATCGCCGCAGAGCAGATGCACAGAAGAACCGCGGCTGCAAGGAGCCCCGCCTTACGGCTGCTTATCGATCTTGTATCCAACGCCCCACACCACCTTTAAATATTTTGGATTCTTCGGGTCCAGCTCGATCTTCTCTCTGATATTCCTCACATGTACCATGATCGTATCTGTGTTGATCGCTTTTTCCTGCCATACCCGCTCATAGATCTCTTCCGATGAGAACACCCGTCCCGGGTTTTTCGCGAGCAGGAGCAGGATCTTATACTCGATCGGCGTCACCTTCACAGGCACTCCGTCCACAGATACTTCCACTGTATCCTCATTGATCTCCAGCCCGCCGATCACATGCACATTGTCCTTCGGCGTCAGCTTCTCCAGGAACTTCCTGTATCTCCTGAGCTGGGAATTGACCCTTGCCATCAGCTCCATAGGCGTGAACGGCTTCGTCACATAGTCGTCGGCGCCGATATTCAGCCCCGTGATCTTATCCACCTCCTCGGACTTTGCCGACAGCATGATCACCGGGAAATCATACTTCTCCCTCAGCTTCATCGTCATCCGTATCCCGTCCATCCGCGGCATCATGATATCGACGATCGCAAGGTGGATCTCCTCCTTCTCTATGATCTCCAGTCCCTCCACTCCGTCTGCCGCCTGGAACACTTCATATCCCTGGCTCTGCAGATAGATCTGAACACCTTCCCTGATCTCCTTGTCATCCTCAACGATCAATATATGATTAATATCCATGTTAGTCTCCCTTTCCTGTAAGTTATCGTTCATTCGTCGTTTAAAGAGCCCCGATCTGCTTCACCGCAGCCTCCGGTTCCCTGCTGTCCGCGCATAAGTCTCTGACATAGTCCGCATTTACCGGGAGCTCCGGGATCTGGCTTTTCTTCACGATCCCGTAGTCCTTCACCGCCACCGTTACCCTGGAAAACGGCAGAGGCACCGCATACTTATCCCACCGGCTTTTCAGCCGGAAGCAGGACGAATACGAGAGGCTGATCCCGACAAATTCCTCGTCCGCATGCTCGGACAGATAGAACGCCAGCTTCTTCGGTTCATGCCTCGGTCCCAGCGGCCCGTCCAGAGCCACCGCTAGGGAATGCTCCTTCTCATAGGTATCCTGCACGATCTTCTTCAGTGCTGCGAACGCCTGATATCCGTCCGGCACGCGCAGCGCGTGTCCTCCGCACCTCTGCACCATATGCTCGATATAATTTCCTCTCGTGTCCGCCGTGACAATGACGTCGACCGGCCTTGTCTTATGTGCCAGGTTTTCCAGTACCAGATTCATGAAAAAGCTGTCCTCATGCCAGAAGCCGAAGATCTGGCTGTCGCCGAACCGGGTGTCTTCATGCCATTCAATATGGACTGTTTTCTCCAGCAGCCTCAGATATTTAACGAATACCCACTGCAGAATGCTCTCTCCGATTTTCTTCTTCATAAAGCCTCTCTTCCTTCCTGTCTGTACTGAGCGCATGCCCCTTCGCCCGTCTCTCTTCCCGTTTTCTGCAGACACATTGATTGTAGAGCATCTCTTCATATCTGGCAAGCCT